>NZ_RZSV01000001.1:0-111940 GCF_004023205.1 Mesorhizobium sp. M1A.F.Ca.IN.020.03.2.1
TTGCACTTCGACCAGCGCGATCGGTCCCTTGGGCATGCGGCCGTCGGCATGGAAGACCGAGTCGACGCTGTCTTTCCAGCCCTGGTTGGCGAGGCCGGACTCCGCTGCGCGTTGGTAGGTGACGAAACCCGTTGCCCGGCTTGCCTCTTCCGTCCACTCGGCCGCCGCCTTGAGCGATGGCCAGAGCGTGTCGATGAAGGCCATGTCGCCGGTGCGGTCGGCATAGGCGCAGGCGAGATGAATGTAGAGCGGGGTCGTGTCGACGCCGCCATAATAGCGGCCGAAGGGAAGTTCGCGCAGCGCCGCCATTTCGCCCTTGCGCGTCTCGTGCATGATCTTGCCTGGCTGGGAATCGATGAAGGGCGACGTCTCCGTCGCCTGATGTTCGGCAAGGAACGCCAGCACGCCGCGCGCGAGACCCGGATTGAGCCACAGCATCTGCAAGCCGGAGATCACGCCGTCGCGGCCGAAGGCCGTGGAGAACCACGGGATGCCGGCATAAGGATAAGGCCCGGTAGGAAGCTCGGTGGTAAGCAACGCGACATCCGCGCGGGCGCGTTCGACCCAATCGTTGAAGACGCGACCGGAGCTGTGGACCGTGGCGCCATGCCGACGCTTGGCGCGCATGGCAAAACGCGCGCGTGCGGCAGCGGCCCGGAACCGGTCGCGATTCGGCGTTTCGGCAACTTCCGGGCCCACCTCGACATAAAGCACCTTGCTGCTGCGCTTGGTCACCGCGATCAGGAAGTCGGCTCGATTGTCGCTCAGTTGGTCGGGAGCTTGCGAGAAGGAGATTGCCGACTGGCGCGGCAGGCCGTCGAGACCGTCATAGCCGAGCATAACGGACGCCTTGTCGGTCTTCGCCAGATGGACCGTTCCACGTTTCGGCCGTGTCGAGCCGCGCACCTCGAACATGTCGCGAAAGTCGGCGGCGAAATGCAAGGAGATGGCGATGGTCGAATGCTCGCGGCTGTAGTTGGAAAGCGTGATGCGATCGAATAGCCTGTCCTGCCAGATCAGCCTGACGCGCTCGATATGGATCGCGCCTTGCGGAATGTCGCGGCCGGCGGCGCTCTGTATCGGCAAGTTGGTGAGGTTGCTGGTGAAGAGAACATTGTCCTGGCTGAGCGAGGCGCCGAGCAGCGACATCGGCCTGCCGCCGATCGTCAGGCGGAACTCGGAAAGAACGCGCGTGTCGTCGCGAAAGAAACCGTCGCCGGCGCCCCTGATGTCACCATAGGCGTCGGTGACCGCGAAACAATCGCCCTGTTTGAGCGCGAACAGCCGGTGCGGCTCCCGCGGCGCAGTTTCGTCGAGCGAGGCAAGGGCTACGGCGGGATCGAGCTTGCGCTCGTCGAGCTGCGTCATTCGTGACCTCTTCGCTTGCCCCGCCCCAAGAGAATGCCGATCAGGAGGCTCTCGCCTCCTGGATGCCGATCAGGCGCATATAGGCGGCAAGATAGTCGCGCGCCATCCTGGTGGCTGAAAACCGCTTTTCGAAGACCACTCTCACCTGCCGTCGGTCCAGTCCGAGCAGGACCGGCATCGCAGCGACCGCATCATCGACAGAGTCCACGACAAAGCCGGTCACGCCCTGGTCGATGAGCTCCGGCAGGGCGCCGCAGTTCCAGGCGATTACCGGCGTGCCGCAAGCCATCGCCTCGATCGGCGCCAGGCCGAACGGCTCCGGCCAGTCTATGGGAAACAGCAGGCCCGCGGCATTGCCGAGAAACTCGGCCTTCTCGTGTTCCGCGATCTCGCCGACATAGTCGACCCGGTCGCCGTCGACGAGCGCCTCGATCTCGTCGTGAAAATAGGCGCGATCGTCATCGCCGATCTTGGCCGCCAGCTTAAGCTTCAAACCGGAACTTCGCGCGATCTCGATCGCTCGATCCGGGCGCTTGTCGCGAGACAGCCGGCCCAGGAAAGCCAAATAGGGTTCCTCGGCCGAGGGATTGTAGGTGGGCTGATACGCATCGACCGGAATGCCGTGATGGATCGTCGCCAGCCAGTTGGCGTCGGGCAATCCGCGCTTCTGGCTGTGCGAGATGGAGATCATCGGAAAGCGCGGGAAGCGCTTGTAGGCCGGCGCCAGGTCGACATAGTCGAGCCGGCCATGCGGGGTCGTCACCGTTCGCCCCGCCATGTGTTCGAAGAATGGAAAATGCACGAAATGGCTGAGATGGAAGTGGATGACGTCGAACTCGTCCGCCCGCTCGCGCACCTGGCAAAGCATCGCCATATGCGCCGCAATCTCGGACTTTTTCGGCCGCGGATCAAGACGGATCGCCTGGTCGCGACCGGGCACCAGCCGCGCCGAGGTCTCACTGTCGCCGCTGGCGAACAGGGTCACTTCGTGCCCGACTTCCACCAGCGCTTCGGTGAGATAGGACACGATCCGCTCGGTGCCGCCATATAGTTTCGGCGGCACGGATTCGTAGAGCGGCGCGACATGAGCGATGCGCATGGTTCCCTCAAACGGTTGATGGGAACCAAAATGCGTCAGCCGCCAGATCGTTCCTGCCCGATTGTCGCAGGCGGGGCCTCGAGCTTCGGCCAATCAACTCATCCAGTTGCCGCCGTCCACATTGAGCGTCTGCGCCACGACGTAGTCGGCCTCGCTCGATGCCAGGAAGACGGCCGCACCCCGGTAATCGTCGGGATCGCCCATGCGTCCGGCCGGCACCGCCAGCCCGACCTGCCGCTTCTTCTCGCCGATCGGCAGGTTCTCGTAGCGCGCGAACAGCGCGTCGACCTGGTCCCACATCGGCGTGTCGACCACACCCGGCGCGATGCCGTTGACGTTGATGCCGTGCTTGATCAGCGCAAGGCCGGCCGACTGCGTGATGCTGATTACGGCGGCCTTGGTGGCGCAGTAGACGGCGACCAGCGCCTCGCCGCGCCGACCCGCCTGCGAGGCCATGTTGATGATCTTCCCCTTGCGCCCCTGGGCGACCATACGCTTGGCCACCGCCTGCAGCGTGAACAACAGCCCTTTCACATTGACCGAGAATTGCAGGTCGAAGCTTTTCTCCGAAATCTCGAGAAGCGGCCCCATGTCGAAGACGGCGGCATTGTTGACCAGGATGTCGATCCCGCCATGCGTCCTCGTCACCGAAGCGACCATCGCCTCGATCGAGGCGTGGTCGCGCACGTCGAGTTGCAGAGCGGTAGCTTTGCCTTCGAGCTCGCGCGCAAGTGCTTCCGCCTTGTCTAGTGCCATATCGGCGATGACGACATGGGCGCCTTCGGCGGCGAAACCGCGCACGATGGCTGCGCCGATCCCTTGCGCGCCGCCGGTGACGACGGCGACCTTGTCCTTGAGTTTCATGGCAATTCTCCTGTCTCAGCGCCCTGGCTCAGCGCCATCTCAGCGTGTGGTATAGCCGCCGTCGATGACCAGCACCTCGCCGGTCACGTAGCTCGAGGCGGGAGAGCACAGGAAAAGTGCGGCCGCCGCAACTTCTTCCGGCTGGCCGACGCGGCCCATCGGCGTCATGCCGCGCCAGATCGGGAACCATTCCGGATTCTCGATGCCGCCGCGCGAAAGGTCCGTTTCGATATAGCCGGGCGCGACGGCGTTGACGCGGATGTTATCGGCCGCCACCTCGCTGGCGAGGCTCTTGGTCATCATGTGCACCGCCGCCTTGGAACTGTTGTAGGCGACCTGGTTCTGGGGAATGTTGGAGACGATGCCGGAAATCGAGCCGACATTGAGGATCGCGCCGCCTCCCTGGCGCCGCATCGGCGCCAGCGCCGCCCTGCAGCAGCGAAAGACGGCATCGACATTGATCACCATCGTCTGCCGCCAGATGTCCTCCGGATAGTCGCCGCTGTCGCCATGGATGGCGATGCCGGCGCTATTGACCAGGATGTCGAGGCGGCCGGCCTTGGCGAGCGTGTCGGCGACCAGCCTGTCCGGCGCTTTCTCGTCCAGCATCTCGGCGGCGTGAAAGTCGAAGGCGAGGCCCGCGAGTTCCTGCCGCGCATCATCCTTCATCGTCCGGCCCGCAACGACGACGCGTGCGCCGGCTTCGCCGAGCGCCTTCGCGATGGCGAGGCCGATGCCGCGCGTGCCGCCGGTCACCAGCGCGACATTGTCGTCCAGTCGGAAGCGGTCGAGGATCATGGCGGCGGTTCCGTTCTGCGAAGGCCGGTCGGCAAGCCGCTCAGATGTCCACGCTCTGCGGCAGGATGACGAGGTCGCGAATGGTGATGTTGCGCGGTCGCGTCAGCATGAACAGCACGGCGTCCGCCACTTCCTTCGCCTCCATCAGGCTGCCGGCGGCGAGCGCTTCTTCCATCTTGGCCTTTGGCCAGTCGCTGAGCAGCGCCGTCACCACCGGACCGGGAGCGACTGCACCGACGCGAATGCCGTGCTTCAGCACCTGGCGCC
This sequence comes from Mesorhizobium sp. M1A.F.Ca.IN.020.03.2.1, assembly GCF_004023205.1. NCBI lineage: Bacteria > Pseudomonadati > Pseudomonadota > Alphaproteobacteria > Hyphomicrobiales > Phyllobacteriaceae > Mesorhizobium > Mesorhizobium sp. M1A.F.Ca.IN.020.03.2.1. The sequence continues at coordinate 4,397 of NZ_RZSV01000001.1, forward strand.
GGACCGTATGGACGAATGCCTGCACGGCGAATTTCGAGGCGGTGTAGATCGGCTCCCAGACCACGGGAACGAAGCCGGCCACCGAACTGGTGACGATGATATCGCCGCTCTTCCGCTCGATCATATGCGGCAGCACGGCGTGCACCGTGCGGAACACGGCGTTGACGTTGAGGTTGAGCATCCTATCCCACTGGTCGGGATCGCCCGACGCTACCTCCCCGCCGACATAGGCGCCGGCATTGGCATGGAAGATGTCGAGCTGGCCCGCCTTTTCGAGGATCTCGGGCATCATGCGGTTGACGCTCGCCGGATCGAGCAGGTCGGTGACGACGGCATAAGCATTGTCGCCGAGCTCCGCGACAAGTTTCTGAAGCCGGTCCTCGGCCCGGTCGACAAGGACGACCTTCGCGCCGGCTGCGAGCATGGTGCGGGCGCATTCCAACCCGATGCCCGAGGCAGCGCCAGTGATTGCGGCAACCTTGCCGGAAAGACTTTCAGACATTGCGATCCTCTTCGATAGGCCGTCAGGCGCGGCCGTGTGAGACACGCGAGCGGCGGGCGAGAGAATCGACGATGACCGCGATCGCCAGCACGCAGCCGGTGATCATGTACCGGAGCGAGGATGACAGATCGAGCAGCGTCAGGCCGCTTGCGATGGATTGGATGACGATGATGCCAAGCAGCGCCGAATAGGCGCTGCCGCGGCCGCCGAACAGGCTGGTGCCGCCGATGACGGCCGCCGCGATGGCGTTGAGATTGACGTCGCCGGTGCCGGCCTGCTGGCTGGCGGTTGCCAGGCGTGCTGCCGAGAGCAGGCCGCCCGTCGCCGCCAGCGTGGCGCAGAGCGCGAAGGCGCTGGCGTAGATCAGCCGGACATTGATGCCGGCGCGACGCGCCGCTTCGCGGTTGCCGCCGACAGCGGTCATCGAGCGGCCCCATTGGGTGCGCTTCAGCGCATAGTTCATCGCCACGACCAGGCCGACGAACAACGCGAACATCCAGGGCACGCCGCGCGACAGGTTGAGGTAGTAAGCCACCAGTTCGAGCGCGACCGTGATCGCGACCGCCTGGAGCAGCAGCCCGCCCAGCGAACGCGATGACAGGCCGGCGGCCTGGCGGCGTTGCGCCTTGCGATAGCCGAGAGCCAGGGCAAGCACGCCGGGCACGACGGCCAAAGTGTGCGACACCCAGTGTGGCATCACCAGAAGCTGGCCGAAATTCACCAGCGGCGAATCGTAAGGCAGGTTGATCGAGCCCGTCGGGCCGAGGATGTAGAGCTGCAATCCCAGGAAGGCGAGCAGGCCCGAAAGCGTCGAGACGAAGCTTGGCATGCCGAGCCTGTTGAGCAGCAGCGCGTAGACGCAGCCGGTCACGAACCCGACCGCCATCGCCGCCAGCATGGCAAGCGCGACCGGCCAGCCCCACTGCACCCACAGCACGCCGAGCAGCGCGGAGGCCAGGCCGCTGACGGACCCGACGGACAGGTCGATCTCGCCCACCATTAGCACGCAGACGATCCCGAGCGAGATGATGCCGACCGTCGAGCAGTCGAACAAAAGATTGACCAGATTGTTCGGCGACAGGAATACCGGGTTGAGCGTCTGGAAGATCGTGCAGATCAAAACCAGCCCGACAACCACGGGCAGCGAGCCGAGATCGCCGGAGCGGACGCGGTCGAGGAAGCCCCTGATGACACCCTTGGCGCCGCTGCGATCCTTCAGCCGTTCGTCGCTGCGATCGAGCAGCGCGCCGGGATTGCGGTCGGACGCCGTGGTCATGGCTGTTCTCCTTGCGCTTTCTCGGCCGTGCGCCTGCCGCGCCGCGAGACCGCATTGTCGTCGGCGCCGGTGATCGCCGTGACCAGCTCCTGATTGGAGGCGCCGGGCAGGAAGATGCCGTTGTTGCGGCCGAGCCTCAGCACCACGATGCGGTCGGCCACGGCGCGCACGTCCTCCATGTTGTGGCTGATCATGACGACGCCCAGCCCGCGATCCCGCACGCGCTCAATGAGATTCAGCACTTCAGCGGTCTGCGCGACGCCGAGTGCGGCGGTGGGCTCGTCGAGGAGGATCACGCGCGGCTCCATCAGCAGCGAGCGGGCGATCGCCACCGTCTGCCGCTGCCCGCCCGACAGCGACGCCACCGGCTCGCGCACGCTGGGAATCCGTGCCGAGAGCTCGTTGAGCAGTGTCCAGGCGCGGACCTCCATCGAGACCTCGTCGAGGCGAAGCGGATGAAGCTCGCGGCCGAGAAAGATGTTGGCCACGACGTCGAGGTTTTCGCAGAGCGCGAGATCCTGGAAGACGGTGGCGATGCCGAGCTTCAGCGCCGCGGCGGGATTGGCAAGCGTCACCGGCTGGCCGTCGAAAGTGATCGAGCCCGAGCTCGGCATATGCGCGCCGGCCAGGATTTTCACCAGCGTCGACTTGCCGGCGCCGTTGTCGCCAACCAGGGCTACGATTTCCCCGGCATTGATGTCGAGATCGACGTCGGTGAGAGCCGACACCGCGCCGAAATTCTTCGAGATGCCGCGCAGGCTAAGCACCGGCGGACGGCTCGTCGTGGGCGGTGCGTCGGGTATTGCCATTGCGTGTCTCTTCCCGCGTTTTGGTCGATCTGTCCGGCCGCCAGGAGGGAGCGGCCGGACACACCCGGCTCTCAGCCCTGACGGGCCAGCCGAGCATATCGCAGGCGACGCGGCTGCGCCGCATCGCTTTGGGAGACGATGCGGCTTCAGCCGCATCGCTCCTTATTGAATGCCGAGCTTCTTGCAGCCTTCGGCGTAGCGGTCGGTGCAGAGCTGGGCTGCGGTCTGGATCTTCTTGTCGATGATTTCGGCCTTCAAATTCTCCTGCGTCACCACCGCCGGCACGAAGAGTTGCGAGGGCGTATCGTACAGCGTTGTCTCGGCTTTCGGAGTCTCGCCCTTGAGAAGCTGCACAGCAACGTTTGCCGCCGCCGCGGCGACGATTTCGCTCGGCTTGGAGATAGTGTTGTACTGGTCGCCGGCAATGATGAGCTGCAAGGCGGCGATCGTCGCGTCGTTGCCCGTCACCGGCGGCACCGGATCGACGCCGGCTGCCTTGAAGGCGGCAATGGCGCCGCCGCCCGTGCCGTCGTTGGCGGCGACCACGCCGACGATCTTGTTGCCGAAGCGCGAGATCTGTCCCGCCGCCCATTGCTGGGCATTCGATGGCGCCCAGTTCGGCGTGTCAAACTCGGCGAGCGTCTTGTAGCTGCCGGTCTTGAGACCCTCATGGATGCCGTCCTTGATCAGGCCCGCCGCGGCGTCGGTCGGCGAGCCGTTGATCTGCAGCACGCCGACATCGCCGTCGCTCGACACGCCCTTGGCCTTGAGATGCTCGACCAGCGAGGCGGCGATCGCCTTGCCGATGGCCTTGTTGTCGAACGATACATAGAAATCGGCCTTGGCCGTGGGGATCGGACGGTCATAGGCGATCACCTTGACGCCCTGAGCCTGCGCATTGTGCACCAGCGAGGCCGCCGCCGCGGAATCGACCGGGTCGAGCACGACAACCTTCGCGCCCTGGGTGATGACGGAGTTGAACTGCTGCTGTTGCTTGGTGACGTCGGCGTCGGCATTGAGATAGAGCACCTTGCAGCTGTCGCAAAGCTTCTTCATTTCAGCGACGAAGCCCGGATGATCATGCTCTTCGTAACGCGTCGAGCCCTGGTCGGGCATCAGGAACGCGACCGTGGAGCCGGCGATATCCTGCGCATTGGCAAAAGTCGCCCCAAGAGCGAGGCTCGAGACGGCCATCGCGGCTGCTGTCAATCTGGACACGTATCTGGACATAAGGTCTTCTCCAATTCCCATTGTGTGATCTAAACGGACTTCGACATCGAGCCGCGGATGCTGCTCGCGCACCCCATCGGAAGTCCAGTGAACTCGTGCAGCAGCCTCACGGCTTCCTCCCGCTGGCATGACACGAGGAAATACTCGTCCATCGCTGGTTCGCTTGCGCGACCCACCGCTTCGTCCTGGTTCTTGTCTAAGGCTTGTTTCTCCTCCCGAACTCCTTTCTATGCGGCGCGCGCGGCCGCGAAATTATCCGCAACCAATCTCCTGAACTGCGAAGGCGGCATGCCCTTCTCGGCCAGGAACTGGCGATTGAAGTTCGACAGATTGTTGAAGCCGACCTCGAAGCAGATGTCCGAGATCTGCGCCTCTTCGTCGCTCATCAGGATCTGGCAAGCGAGGTTGATGCGCAGCCGCTTGATGTACTGCAGCAGCGACATGCCGGTATGCTTGCGAAACGAGCGCGAGAAGGCGCTCGGCGTCTGTCCCGCGATTGCCGCCAGATCGCCTTCGTTGAATTGCTGGGTCAGGTTCTCGCGGATATAGGCGAGCGCCTGGTTCATGCCCGCAGACATGTATCCGGACGGGTCCGGCAGATAGTTCTCGCTGGCGAGCACGCGCGGCGTAGTTTCGCGGCTCAGCGCCTCCATGATCGACATGAACAGGCTGATCCGGTGAACGCCGTAAGCATGAGTGATCTCCGCCAGCAACGGCATGACCGCCCTGCTCACACTGGCGCTGAACAGGACGCCGCGCCGCGCGAGCTCGAGCAGTGGCGAGACCGCGCCAAGCTCGGGAAAAGTGGCGATCGCGCCGCCGATGAATTCCTCGCTGAACTGGACCAGCCTGCAGCGCAGCGGAACTGACTGACCTTCCGGAACCTCGCTGATCCAGTTGTGCGGCAGGTTCGGACCGGTGAGAACGAGGTTGCCGACCTCGAACTCGCCGATGAAGTCGCCGACGAAATAGCGGCCCTTGGTCGCGACGATCTGGTGCAGTTCGTATTCCGGATGAAAATGCCAGCGCACCGTATGGTAGGGATAGCCATGCCACCTCACCGCGAACGACTCGCCAGGCCTTATCTGTATGACTTCCAGATCGGGTCCCATCGATTCCTCCCGCAGGCTGTGCCAGCCTTCGAACCGCGGCCGTTTGTTCCGGCTCATCTAGGGTCAGGATAGCGGCGGCCAAGGATGTGCGCCACCTCGCCACGCCGCGCCGACTGATACGTTTTTGACCTTTTTGGCCCAGCGAAAAACCTGCCTTCGAAAATTAGAAGCTTCGAATATCGGCGACTGGCCGGCGGCGTTTGGGCGTGGGAAAGTCGCCGCGGACCACGCTACCGCATTGCACAATTCCGGCCGGGCTGCACAATAGGGCGCATGTCCGCTGGTTCGTTGACCATCCTTGTTATCGACGAGAACCGCATCCGCGCCTCGATCATTGAGGCCGGATTGCGGGACGCCGGCCATCGCCATGTCACCGTTGTTCATGACGTGGCCGGCATTGCCAAGCGCATCGCCGAGATCGAGCCGGATGTCATCGTCATCGATCTCGAAAACCCCAACCGCGACATGCTGGAGAACATGTTCCAGCTTTCGCGAGCAGTGAAACGGCCGATCGCTATGTTCGTCGACCGCTCCGACCGGGCCTCGATCGAGGCGGCGGTCGAAGCGGGCGTGTCCGCCTATGTGGTCGACGGGCTGAAGAAGGAGCGCATCAAGCCGATTCTTGACATGACGATCAGCCGCTTCAACGCCTTCTCGCGCATGGCGCGCGAACTGGAGGAGGCGCGCAGCGAGCTCGAGAACCGCAAGGTCGTCGATCGCGCCAAAGGCATATTGATGAAGTCGCGCGGCTTGAGCGAGGAGGCCGCTTACGCGCTTCTTCGCAAGACCGCCATGAACCAGAACCGCAAGATCGCCGACATCGCCCAGAGCCTGGTGACGGCGGCGGGATTGCTGGGCCCGCTGGAGGGCGAATGAGCAAGACTGCCGCGCACGAGATCACCGCCGGCTTCATGCCGCTCTTCGACAGCGCCGTCCTTGTAGCGGCCGGCGAGATGGGCTTTGCCGCCCGCGAAGGCATCGAGCTCAAGCTGCATCGCGAGACCTCGTGGGCCAACATCCGAGACCGCATCGCCATCGGCCATTTCGATGTGGCACATATGCTGGGGCCGATGCCGCTCGCCTGCAGCCTCGGCCTCACGCCGCTTGCCTCGGAGACCATAGTGCCCTTCTCGCTCGGGCTTGGCGGCAACTGCGTCACCGTCTCCAATGCGGTGTGGCAAGGCATGGCGGCGCACGGGGCCGCGCCCGATCTCGATCCGGCGCGCGCCGGGACGGCGCTTGGCGCTCTGATCCGCGAGCGGGCGGCCGCCGGCCGCGAGCCTTTGCGTTTCGCCGTCGTCCATCCGCATTCCGGGCATAATTACGAGCTGCGCTACTGGCTCGCCGCCTGCAGCATCGATCCCGACCGCGATGTCGAGATCGTCATCGTGCCGCCGCCCTTCATGGCCGATGCGCTCTCCGCCGGCCGCATCGACGGCTATTGCGTCGGAGAGCCCTGGAACAGTGCCGCCGTCGCCGCCGGCACCGGCCGCATCGTCACCGTCAAGGCGCTGCTGTGGCGCAACAGCCCGGAAAAGGTGATCGGCGCGCGCAGAAGCTGGGCCGAGGAAAACCCCGACGCGCTGGCGGCGTTGCTGAGAGCGCTGCATCACTCCGCGCGCTGGTGCCAGGATCCGGTGAACCGCGGCGCGCTGGCCGCGCTGATGGCCAAGCCTGCGTTCCTCGGGCAGCCGGAGGCGATCCAGATGCCGGCACTCACCGGGCGACTTCAGCTCGGCGGCGGCCCGGAGCGCAGCGTTGAGGCTTTCTTCCTGCCCTTCGACAAGGCGGCGAACTTTCCCTGGAAGAGCCATGCGCTCTGGTTCTACACGCAGATGGTGCGCTGGGGACAATTGCCGCATACACCGCAAAACCTAGCGATCGCCCGCGACTGCTACCGGCCCGATCTGTACCGCTCGGCGCTGAAGCCGCTCGGCGTGGCCCTGCCCGGCGCCAACGCCAAAGTGGAAGGCGCGCTGAAGACCGCGACGCCGGTCGGCTCGGCCGGGGCGAGCCTTGTGCTCGGCCCGGACGGGTTCTTCGACGGCCAGATCTTCGATCCCGATCGGATCGATGCCTACATCGCGGCCCAGAATCGCGACTGATCATTTGCGCGCCATTCTTGTGCATTGCACAAAATTTGTGCGCCCTGCCCGCTCCGTTGATCAACGTTTGACCGTGTCTCGGCTCGCCGGGCCGGCGCCTGAAGCGCCTACCGCTTTGATTCTCCTGGAAATCCGTCTTCCACGCAAAACTGGCACGCTTCGTGCTTTAAGATAATCGCGCCCCTCGCGGGCAATAGAACAGGCGTCCAATGGCGGGCGCCACAGGCAAAGCTGCCGCTCAGGTCGACGCGTGTCCCGGATGTACGGACGCGACAGGCCTGGCCGGCAGCTTTTTTGTTTTGGACCGAAACGCAATCGAAGGCGCCGATCCCAGGCGGCGCCGAACGGAGACGACGATGACGAAACGGATCGGAACTGGCGCTTCCCTGAAGGACTTCACCCGCCGCGATTTCCTGGCGAGCAGCATCCTGACGGCGGTGCTGTTCGCCGCCGCGGTTCTGCTGTTTCCCACCAATCACGACAGAGAGGCCAAGGGTCCGCAAGTGACCGCGGAGATCACAGCCTCGCCGCGCTGACCGATGCCGCGCCTCTGATCAACACAACACGCGGTGCCTCCACGCCGCAAACGGAGCCGACCATGACCGCAAACCTCCAAGCCGCGCCCAGCCAGGACAGTAGCTCCCGGCAGGCGCTCCTCATCTCCACCATCGCCTTCACCGTCTGCTTCGCGGTGTGGACGATCTTCTCCATCATCGGCGTGCGCATAAAGCAGGAGCTCGGGCTGAACGAGACCGAGTTCGGACTGCTGGTCGGCACGCCGATCCTCACCGGCTCGCTCGTGCGCATGGTGCTCGGCGTCTGGACCGACCGCTACGGCGGCAGGCTGGTCTACACCATGACCATGCTCGCGGCGGCGGTCGCGACCTTCCTGCTCGCCTTTGCACATACCTATGAGCAGATGCTGGTCGCGGCGCTCGGCGTCGGGCTTGCCGGTGGATCCTTCGCGGTCGGCGTCGCCTATGTTTCGCGCTTCTTCCCCGCGCGCAAACAAGGCACGGCTCTCGGCATCTTCGGCGTTGGCAATGTCGGCGCCGCGGTCACCAAGTTCCTGGCGCCGCTCGTACTGATTGCCTGGGGCTGGCAGTCGGTCGCGCTGATCTGGGCCGCAGCGCTGGTTGTCATGGCCGGCGTGTTCTGGTTCATGACCAGCGACGATCCGGTCATCCGCGAGCGCCGTGCCGGTAAGGCAGTACCGGCGAGAAGCTTCTGGCAGGAATTCGCGCCGCTGAAGAACCTGCAGGTCTGGCGCTTCGCCTTCTACTACTTCTTCTCCTTCGGTGCGTTCGTGGCGCTCTCGCTCTGGCTGCCGCGCTATCTGATCGGCGTCTATGGCTTCGGCATCGCCACCGCCGGCATGATCGGCGCCGCCTATTCGATCCCCGCAAGCATTTTCCGCGCTTATGGCGGCGTGCTTTCCGACCGCATCGGCGCCCGTACCGTGCTCTATTGGACCTTCGCCGTATCTGCCGTCGCGACCCTCGTTCTGTCTCTCCCCTCGGCAGATTACGTCGTGCGCGGTATCAGCGGGCCGATCCCGTTCCATGTCGAGATCGGCCCGCTCGCCTTCATCGCCGTCGCCTGCGTGCTCGGCTTCTTCATGAGCCTCGGCAAGGCCGCCGTCTACAAGCACATCCCCGTCTACTACCCGCAGAGCGTCGGCGCGGTCGGCGGGGTGGTGGGCATGATCGGCGGCCTCGGCGGCTTCATCCTGCCGATCGCCTTCGGCGCGCTGAACGACCTCACCGGCGTCTGGTCGAGCTGCTTCATGCTGCTGTTCGTCATCGTGGTCTCGTGCCTTCTCTGGATGCACGCCACCATCCGCCGGATGGAGCGCGCGGCCGCCGTAAAGCCCGCGCCCCTCACCTACGCCGCCGAATAGATCGGAGCTGACCGGACATGAGCGAGAAACTCGTCATCATCGGCAACGGCATGGCCCCCGGCAGGATGCTCGAGCACCTGCTGGAAGCTGCACCCGACCGCTACGCCGTCACCATCTTCAACGCCGAGCCGCGCGTGAATTACGACCGCATCATGCTGTCGCCGGTGCTTTCGGGCGAGAAGGAGTTCGAGGAAATCGTCATCCATGGCGACGGCTGGTACATCAAGCACGGCATCACCCTCTACAAGGGCCACAGGATCGTCGCCATCGACCGCGACGCGAGGACCGTCACCTCGGACCACGGCGTGACCGAAGGCTACGACAGGCTGATCATCGCCACCGGCTCGGTGCCGTTCATCATCCCGGTGCCAGGCAAGGACTTGCCGGGCGTGCTCAGCTACCGCGATCTCGACGACGTCAACGCCATGCTGCTTGCCGCGCAGTCGCGCGCCAAGGCGATCGTCATCGGCGGCGGCTTGCTCGGCCTTGAAGCGGCGGCCGGGCTTAAAGAGCGCGGCATGGACGTGACCGTCCTGCACGTCATGCCGACACTGATGGAGCGCCAGCTCGATCCGGCTGCCGGCTATCTGCTGCAGAAGGCCGTCGAGGCGCGCGGCATCAAGGTCATGACCAAGGCCAACACCAAGGCCATTGTCGGCAATGGCAAAGTCGAGGGCGTCGAACTCATGGACGGCACGATCATTCCGGCGACGCTGGTCGTGATGGCGGTCGGCATCCGCCCGAATATCGCGCTGGCCAAGGACGCAGGGCTGGAAGTCAATCGCGGCATCGTCGTCGACGACCGCATGCAGACATCCGATCCGGCGATCATGGCGCTCGGCGAATGCGCCGAGGTCGGCGGCCATGTCTACGGGTTGGTCGCGCCCCTCTACGAGATGGCCCGCGTCGCGGCAGCCGGGCTGGCGAACGGCGAGGACAGGCGCTTCGTCCATTCCGACACGCCGACCAAGCTCAAGGTCACCGGCATCGACCTTTATTCGCTCGGCGACTTTGCCGACGGCGACGACCGCGAGGAGATCATCCTGCGCGACGCATCGGCCGGCATCTACAAGCGGGTCGTGCTGCAGGACAACCGCATCATCGGCACGGTGCTGTTCGGCGAGACCGCCGACGGCGCCTGGTTCAATGATTTGAAGAAGAAGGCGACCGACATCTCGGAGATGCGCGACACGCTGATCTTCGGCCAGGCATTCCAGGGAGGCGCTTCCTCGGACCCTTTGGCGGCCGTTGCGGCACTGGCGGATGATGCGGAAATCTGCGGCTGCAACGGCGTCTGCAAGGGAAAGATCACCGGCGCGATCACCGGCAAAGGGCTGACCGGGCTCGACGACGTGCGCGCCCACACCAAAGCCTCGGCCTCGTGCGGCTCGTGCACGGGTCTCGTCGAACAACTCCTGAAACTCACGCTGGGCGAGGCCTACAATCCGGCGGCCGTGCAGCCCATGTGCGGCTGCACGAGCCTCGGTCATGACGACGTGCGGCGCCTGATCAAGGCGAAGGGGTTGAAAACGATACCGGCCATCATGCAGGAGCTCGAATGGAAGACCTCCTGCGGCTGCGCGAAGTGCCGGCCCGCGCTCAACTACTATCTGGTCTGCGATTGGCCGGACCAATATGCCGACGACTATCAGTCGCGCTTCATCAACGAGCGTGTGCACGCCAACATCCAGAAGGACGGCACCTATTCGGTCGTGCCGCGCATGTGGGGTGGCGTCACGAGCGCGAGCGAATTGCGCGCCATCGCCGACGTGGTCGATAAGTTCGACATCCCGACCGTGAAGGTGACCGGCGGCCAGCGCATCGACATGCTTGGCATCCGCAAGGAGGACCTGCCTGCGGTATGGGCCGATCTCGGCAAGGCTGGCTTCGTCTCAGGTCATGCCTACGCCAAGGGCCTGCGCACGGTGAAGACCTGCGTCGGCTCCGACTGGTGCCGTTTCGGCACCCAGGATTCGACGGGGCTGGGCATCCGCATCGAGAAGTTCATGTGGGGTTCCTGGACCCCGGCCAAGGTGAAGATGGCGGTCTCGGGATGCCCGCGCAATTGCGCCGAAGCGACCTGCAAGGATGTCGGCGTGGTCTGCGTCGATTCTGGCTACGAGATCCACTTCGCTGGCGCCGCCGGCCTCGACATCAAGGGCACCGAAGTGCTCGGTCTGGTGAAGACCGAGGACGAAGCGCTGGAGGTGATCGTGGCGCTTGTCCAGATGTATCGCGAGCAGGCCCGCTACCTCGAGCGCATCTACAAATGGGCCAAGCGCGTCGGTGCCGCCGAGATCAAAAAGCAGGTCCTGGAGGACGTGGAGAAGCGCCGCGCCTACTTCGAGCGCTTCGTCTTTTCGCAGAAATTCGCGCAGGTCGACCCGTGGTCCGAACGCGTCTCCGGCAAAGACAAGCACGAGTTCCGGCCGCTGGCCTCGGTCGGGTTCGCCGAGGCGGCCGAGTGATGGAGAAGTTCGCGCCATCCTGGACGCTCGCCTATCAAGCAAATACGGGAGTGCCCCAATGAACTGGATCGCAATCGGCTCCGTTTCCGACGTCCCTCGCCGCGGCGCGCGTTGCGTGGCCACCCCGCAAGGCAAGATCGCCGTTTTCCGCACCGCGGATGACCAGGTCTTCGCCATCGAAGACCATTGCCCGCACAAAGGCGGGCCGCTCAGCCAGGGCATCGTCCATGGCGCGGCGGTGACCTGCCCGCTGCACAATTGGGTGATCTCGCTGGAGACCGGCAAGGCGCTCGGCGCCGACGAAGGCTCGGTTAGGACGATCCCGGTCAGGATCGAAGGCGAACGGCTGTTCATTGCGCTCGAAGCGTTGGCCTCGAAAGCAGCCTGAGCCATGGAAGAAGCACGCGAGGTGAGGACCACCTGCCCCTATTGTGGGGTGGGGTGCGGCGTGGTGGCCGAGATCGCCGCGGGTGGCAAGGCAACCGTCCGCGGCGATCCCGAGCACCCGGCCAATTTCGGCCGCCTTTGCTCTAAGGGTGCCGCGCTTGCCGAGACGCTCGGCCTCGATGGCCGCTTGCTTCAGCCCGAAATCCAAGGCAGGCAGACGAGTTGGGACGAAGCGCTCGACCTCGTCGCCGCGAAATTCTCGGACGCGATTGCCGAGCATGGGCCGGACTCGGTCGCCTTCTATGTCTCCGGCCAGTTGCTTACCGAAGATTACTACGTCGCCAACAAGCTGATGAAAGGCTTCATCGGCTCGGGCAATATCGATACCAATTCGCGGCTGTGCATGGCGTCGTCGGTCGCCGGCCACCGCCGCGCTTTCGGCGAGGACATCGTTCCCGGTGTCTATGAGGATTTCGAGCACGCCGATCTGATCGTGCTCACCGGCTCCAACACCGCATGGTGCCACCCCGTGCTCTACCAGCGCATGCTCGCGGCGCAGCGCGAACGCGGAACCAGGATCGTCGTCATCGATCCGCGCCGCACCGCCACGGCCGACGAATGCGACCTGCACCTGGCGCTTGATCCGGGCACGGACGTGCTCTTGTTCAACGGCCTTCTGGCGCATCTCGTCCAGAGCGGAAAGATCGACGCGGATTTCATCCGCACCAGCACATCGGGCTTCGAAGCCGCTGCCGCGCTGGCCGGTGCCGATGCGCCGTCGATCGCGCGCGTCGCAAAAGGCTGCGGGCTGGTGGCCACGGATGTCCAGGCCCTTTATGAGATCTTCGCCGGCACCGAACGGACGGTCACCGTCTACAGCCAGGGCGTCAACCAGTCGGCACATGGAACCGACAAGGTCAACGCCATCCTCAACTGCCACCTCGCCACCGGCCGCATTGGCAAGCCAGGCATGGGGCCGTTCTCGGTCACGGGCCAGCCGAACGCCATGGGCGGCCGCGAGGTGGGGGGCCTCGCCAACCAACTTGCCGCGCACATGGACTTCGCGGATCAGGCCGCTGTCGAGCGGGTCTCCCGCTTCTGGAAGGCGCCCGGAATCGCGCGACGCGGCGGGCTGAAGGCCGTGGACATGTTCCAGGCGGTTGCCGACGGCCGCATCAAGGCGCTGTGGATCATGGGCACTAATCCCGCGGTGAGCATGCCGGACGCGTCGCGCGTGCGCGCCGCCCTGTCCAAATGCGATTTCGTCGCGGTTTCGGATGTGACCCGCACCGACACCACGCGCTATGCCGACGTGCTGCTGCCCGCCGCTGCCTGGGGCGAGAAGGACGGCACGGTCACAAATTCGGAACGGCGCCTCTCGCGTCAGCGGCCGTTCGTGCCGTCGCCGGGCGAAGTGAAAGCCGATTGGCGCATCATCTGCGAGGTCGCCGCGCGCATGGGCTTCGGCGATGCTTTTGCCTACCAGACGCCGGCCGAAATCTTCCGCGAGCATGCCGCGCTCTCGGCTTTCGAGAACAATGGGGGGCGCTTGTTCGATCTGGGCGGCCTGATGGACCTCAGCGATGCGGGCTATGCCGGCTTCGCGCCGCGCCACTGGCCGGCACCAGAATCGCGCGAGTACCAGACGAGATTGTTTGCGGACGGTCGTTTCCCGACACCGGACGGCCGTGCGCGTTTCGTGCCGGTGCGGCAGGAGGCGACGGCGTTTACAGTCGATGCGGACTATCCGCTTGCGCTGAACACGGGCCGGTTGCGCGACCAATGGCACACCATGACGCGTACCGGCACCGTGCCGCGCCTGATGGCCAACACGCCGGAACCGGCGGTCGACCTCAATCCGGCGGATGCGGCCGCGCACCAGCTCAAGGATGGTGACCTTGCCCATCTGTCGACGCGCTTCGGTTTCGTGCGCGCGAGAGTACGTGTGACCAACGCGCAGCGGCGCGGCCATGCCTTCATGCCCATGCATTGGAGCAGCCAGTTCGCGGCCAGGGCCGCCACCGGCCTGCTGTCCTCGCCTGTCACCGACCCGCATTCCGGCCAGCCGGAACTGAAGCATGTCCCAGTCAGAATCGTGCGCGAAAACACTGGATGGGCCGGCGTGCTCATCACGCGGCGCGACCTCAGGCCGACCGGTTTCGTCCACTGGAGCCGCTACGCGGTCGAAGGCGGCTGGGTCTACGAACTGACGGGGACCGAGCCGCCGGACCAGGGCATTCTTCTGGCGCGCAAGCTGCTCGGCGTTCAACGGCAGGATCAACTGCTCGAATACACCGATCGCCGCGGGCTCGCTTATCGCGCCGCTGCGATCGACGAAGGCGGCGCCATGGCTGAGGCCGTGCTGATCGCCGCTCCAGACCAGTTGCCGACGCGGGACTGGCTGGTCTCGCTGCTGGCCACCCGCCAGCCGCTGTCGGCAGGCGATCGCCATGCGCTTCTTTCCGGGCGTTCACCAGCGCCGATGCCCGCCATCGGGCGGGTCGTGTGCTCATGCTTCCACGTCGGCGTCAACCAGCTCGCTTCGGCGGTCGCTGCGGGCTGCGACAGTCTGGAGGCGATCGGCTCGACGCTGCGCGCCGGAACCAACTGCGGGTCGTGCCGCTCGGAGATAAGGGCGATCATCGACGCCCGGCACGTTCAGGCCGCCGAGTGAAATTCTCCGGAACAGCTCAGATCACCGCTTCTTCCAGGAACGGTTCGTTGCGCGGGATGCGCTCGTAACAGAACGGTGACAGGTCCAGCGTCTGGAAGGCGCCGTGAACGATCAGCTCCGACACCGCGCGCCCGACCGCCGGCGACTGCTGCAGGCCGTGCCCTGAGAAGCCGTTGGCGAACATGAAGTTCTTCACCTCCGGGTGAAAGCCGACGATGCCGTTGTGGTCGAGCATGTTGTATTCGTAGTGGCCGGTCCAACTGGTCTGGACCTTGAGCGCGTCGAAGGCCGGAATGCGGTGCCACAGCGCCGGCCAGATATAATCGTCGAACTCCTCGAAATGCATTTCGAAATCGTCGTAATCGGCCGGCCCGTCGCCCTGCGGCGTGTTGCCGGTAAGGAAGAGCTCGCCTTCCGGGCGCACGAAAGTGCCGGAAAGGTCGATGACGTTGGGCATTCGCCCAGGGATCGGGTTGGCGCTGGCGAAGACGAAGCTGTAGCGCTTGTACGGGGCTACCGGGATGGAAAGGCCGGCCATGGCAGCGACCTGCTGCGCTCGCGGGCCGGCGGCGTTGACCAGGGTTCCGCAAGCGACTGTCTCGCCGGTCGCCAGCCGAGCGGAGACAACCCGCCCATCGACGACATCCAGTCCGGTCACGGCATTTTCGATGTACTCGACCCCGCTGGCGCGGGCGGCGCGGCGGAAGCCGTTCAACATGCCCATGGAATCGAACCAGCCCTCTTCGCGCGCACCCCACGAACCGCCGCCGAGGTCGTCGACATTCAGCCAGGGGAAGCGTTCCTTCAGCGGACCCGGCTCGAGGAAGACGGTGTGGGCGCCGAGGCTGCGCTGCAGCTCGACCCGCTCCTTGGCCGCCTCCACGCCTTCCGGCGAGCAGCAATAGAGATATCCGTGCTCCTTGAAGCCGAGATCGGGCGCCGGCTCGTTCGTGTAGAAGGGCGCCATCCGCTCCTGGAAACCGCGGATGATCTCGATGCCGAACTGGCTGATCTTCACATTGATCGGATTGGAGTATTGCTGGCGGATGGCGCTGGTGGAGAGCGCCGTCGAGGAGAATTCGTAGCTGGAGTCGCGCTCGACCACGAGGATCGAGGCGCCACTGCCCAGCGCTTGGCTCAGCCAATATGCCGTCGACGAGCCGATGACGGCACCGCCGACGATGACGATGTCGTAGGCGTAGCGCGAGGGTGCTTTGTAAGGGGGGATCGCCACGGCCGTCTCCCGAGTCTAGAGGTTGAAGGACGCAATCAGGGCGTCCGAGCCCCGCGCCAGCAGGCCGAGGTCGGAACCGACGGCAACCATGGTGAAGCCGTCGGCGAGATAACGGTCGGCGTCGGCCTTCACGGGAGCCAAAATCCCGCTCGCCTTGCCTGCCGCGGCCGAGGCCTTGCGCACGGAAGCGATCGCTTCCTGCACATGCGCAGCGCCGGGATTGCCCATCGCACCCATATTCGTGGAAAGATCGCCGGGCCCGACAAACAGAACGTCCACGCCTTCCACCGCTGCGATCTCAGCCGCATTGGCGACGCCGGCCGCGTCCTCGATCTGCACGGCCAACAGCTGCTGCTCGCGCGCTTTCGCATGATACCCGGCGATACGGCCGAAGGCGTTGGCGCGATGGCCGACCGAGAAGCCGCGGAAGCCGCCCGGAGCATAGGTCATCGCCGCGACGATTGCGCGCGCCTGGTCCGGCGTGCGCACATTCGGAATCATCAGGCTGCGGGCACCGACATCCAGGGCCTGCTTCATCAGGTTGGGATCGTCGGACGGCAGGCGCACCACCGCCTCGCACGGAAATGCCGCCGCGACCTGAAGCTGCGCCATGATGCTGCGCAGATCGTTGGGGCTGTGCTCGCCGTCGATCAGCAGCCAGCCCGCTCCGGAACCAGCCACCACTTCTGTGGTCAGCGCTGAAGCCAGCGAGCACCAGATGCCGATATGAGGCCGGCCGGCCTTAACGGCCGCCTTCAGCGAATTGACGCGCTCTTGCATTTGCGATCGGTCTCCAGTGGAAGAGGCATTGAAATTTGTATGATGTCCTATATCATACGCCTCCATTGAGCTGCAAGACGCTCTGGCGAGCACGGGAGTTGCGCATGAAAATCGGTTTCATCGGACTTGGCGTCATGGGCGCGCCCATGGCGCGGCATCTTGCCGATGCCGGGCACGAGATCGTCACGGTGCTCAATCGCTCTCCTCTGCCTGCCGATCTGAAAGCGTCGGTGCTGACTTCCCCGGCGGAAGTGGCGCGGGTTTGCGAAATCATCATCACCATGCTGCCCGATACGCCCAACGTGGAGCGCGTCCTGCTCGGGCCGGGTGGCGTGCTCGAAGGGATTTCAGCCGGCAAGCTGGTCATCGACATGAGCTCGATCAGCCCGATCGCCACCGCGCAATTCGCGGCGAAGTTCAGGGAAGCGGGAGGCGGCTTCCTCGACGCACCCGTCTCCGGCGGCGAGGTCGGCGCAAAAGCGGCGAGTCTCACCATCATGGTCGGCGGGCCGGCTGCCGAATTCGAGCGCGCGCTGCCCATCTTCGAAAAGCTCGGCAAGAATATCACCCTGATCGGCGAGAAGAACGGCGCCGGCCAGACCTGCAAGATAGCCAACCAGATCATCGTCGCGCTCAACATAGAAGCCGTTGCCGAAGCGCTTGTTTTTGCCAGCAAAGCGGGCTGCGATCCGGCGAAGGTCCGAAGCGCGCTGATGGGCGGCTTCGCCTCGTCCCGCGTGCTCGAAGTGCATGGCGAGCGCATGATCGCCCGCACCTTCGCGCCGGGCTTCCGCATCCGCTTGCACCAGAAGGATCTCAACCGCGCGCTCGAAAGCGCCCGCGCGCTTGGAGCCGCCCTGCCGAGCACGGCGCTGGCGCAGCAACTGATGAATGCCTGTGCGGCCCGCCCGGGCGGCGCGGAAGCAGACCACTCGTCGCTCGTCCGGGCTCTCGAGGTCCTGAGCGATCATGAACTGTCAAACGGAAAGGAATAACCGATGCGCGGAACCGGCAAGGCCGATGTCTTCGTCATGCTGGCCCATCCCGTGGGCCACGCGAAAAGCCCTGGCATCTTCAACGAGATCTTCGAGCAGAAGGGGCTCGACAGTCTGATGGTGCCGCTGAGCTGCCGTCCGGAAGATTTCGATACTTTCTGGGCCGGCATCACGGCGGCGGAGAACATCCGCGGCGTCATCATCTCGGTGCCCTATAAGGTCCCGGTCTACCACAAATGCGCCGCCGCCCACGATCGCGCCGCGCGCGTGCAGAGCGCGAATTCCGTGCGCCGGCAGGGGGACGGCACCTGGTATGCCGACAATTTCGACGGCGTCGGCTTCATCGACGGCTTGAAGGCCGGCGGACACCGGATCGCCGGCAGGCGCATCCTCCAGGTCGGCGCAGGCGGTGCGGGCGCATCGCTGACCTACTGCCTCGCCGAGGAAGGCGCGACGGAGATTCGCCTCGCCGACATCGACAGGGGACGCGCGCAAAAGCTCGCTTCGCTGGTCAGCAGGTCGTTCCCCGATTGCCGCATCGAGGTCGGCGAACCCGATCCGTCCGGAATGGACATGGCGATCAACGCGACGCCCTCCGGGCTGAAGGCCGGCGATCCGCTGCCGATGGATGTGAACAAGCTGACGCCGGAGATGACCGTGGTCGACATCATCATGGAGCCGGCCGAAACGGCCCTGCTCAAGGCGGCGAAAGAGATCGGCTGCCGCATCCAGCCCGGACGCCCGATGATGGATTTCCAGGTCGAGGCCATGGCCGCATTCTTCGACATCGAGCGAAAGGAGCGCCACAATGGCTGAGGCTTCGACCGCGGTCGTCATCGGCGGCACGTCCGGGATCGGCCGCGCTATCGCGGAGCGCTTCGCCGAGGAAGGCTACCAGGTGGTCGTCGCAGGCCGGGACGCGAGCCGCGGCAAGGAAGCCGCCGAGGCCTGCGAGAGCGCCGGCGCCCCACGCGCCGTGTTTGTCCAGACCGATGTCGGCGATCCCGCTTCCGTCGAGGCGCTGGCGCAAGACGTCAGCAATGCGTTCGGCACCCCTCATGTCGTGGTCAACTGCGCCGGCATCCTGCAGAGCGGCAAGCATGTGCTCGACCAGGACCTCACCGAAGACGAGCAGATGTGGCGGATCAACTATCGCGGCACGCTGCTTGGCTGCCAGCTGTTCGGCCGGCTGATGTCGGCCGCCGGGCGCGGCGCGATCCTCAATGTCGGCTCGCTCGCCTCCTTCGCGCCGCTGTCGCTTCCGGCCTACACGCCCGGAAAGCATGCAGTGCTGGCGCTCACCCAGATCCTGGCTGCCGAACTCGGCCCGCATGGAGTCCGTGTGAACGCCGTAGCGCCGGGCTATACCCTCTCCGACGGGCTGAAGGCCAGGATCGCCAAGGGCGAACGCAACCCGGAAGCGATTCAGGCCACCACCGCGCTGCGCCGCTTCGTCGAGCCGCGCGATGTCGCCGAGGCGGCGCTGTTCCTCTGCTCCGACCGTGCCGCGTCGATCACCGGCGTTACGCTGCCCGTCGATGCCGGCTGGCTCGTCCAGGCGCCGTACGCGCAGTACCTGCAGGGCAATCCCATCCGGCAGACACCGGCAATCTGACGAGGAAGAATCCAGTGGGCGATATACAGCGCTTCGACTTCGACACCCGCATCCATCATGGCGTCATCCACAACGGCACGCTCTACCTGACCGGCCAGGTTGCCAGGCCGGGCCAACCGGCGGCCGACCAGATGCGCGAGGTGCTCGCCAAGATCGATGCGCTACTCGCCACGGCAGGCACCGACAAGACCCGCATCCTCCACGTCCAGATGTGGCTGGACGACGTGCGGGATTTCGACGAGGTCAATGCGGTCTGGGACGCCTGGATGCCGAAAGAGCATGCGCCGGCACGCTCTTCCGGCGAGGGGCGGATGGCCAAGCCCGGCATGCTGGTCGAACTGATCGTCACCGCGGCGGTTTGAATGGTCTCGCCGGTTCGGGCATCATCCCGAATCTGAACTTGAACGGCCCTAGTCTGGACTTGAACGGAAGGCCTGAATGACGAAGCGCAAGCCGCTTTCCACCGTCGTGGCGGAGAGCCTGGCCGAAAAAATCCGCTCCGGTGAGTTGCAGCCGGGCGCGCAACTGCCGACCGAGGCGGAGCTTTGCGCCGAATACGATGTCAGCCGCACCGTCGTGCGCGAAGCCGTGGCGCGGCTGCGCTCCGAGGGCATGGTGGTGCCGCAGCAGGGACGCGGCATGTTCGTCAGCGAAACGCCCGTGCCGCGCAATTTCTCGATCCCGGACGAGGCGCTGAGAACCTTGCCGGAAACCATCGCCTTGCTCGAACTCAGGTTGAGCGTCGAAGTCGAATCCGCCGGGCTCTGCGCCGAACGCCGCACCGACAAGGAGGCGAGCGACATCCGTGCCATGATGGATGACATCGACGCGCAGCGGGCCGACCCGGCAGCGGTCCAGATCCACTACGACTACGATTTCCACCTCGCGATCGCCAAGGCCGCGCGCAACGAATTCATCCATGGCTTCCTGGCCTATCTCGGGCCGATGATCGTGCCGCGCTTCCAACTCGGCTACGTCGTCGAGCCGGCCCTGAAGGACAGCTATTACGCGCGCATCCACAGCGAGCACAAAGCCATCGTCCATGCCATCGAAAGACAGGATGGCGGCAAGGCCCGCCAGGCCATGCGCAAGCATCTGCACAACAGCCTCGGGCGCGTTCGCGCCCTCGCGCGGGCTTCCGGAGTCGAGGCGACCGACGCGGAGCAAAAGGCCGCCGCAGCCTCGCTCTTCACCAAAATGAAAAGGCCTGCGCCAACGGCCGGTTAAGGCCGGGACGGGTTCGATCCTTCGCGTGAGCACCGAATGCGACTTGCCGCGCGTTGCGAAAGCCGTGTTTTTGTTCCACCGGCGACCGGAAACCCTCTCCCGCGCGCCGACGGGATTGTTTTCCTTTGGTTCGCAGCGTTGGAGGCCGCGCAGGCAGCGTGGAACGTTTGAGCTGCCGGAAAGGCTCTCGAAAGTTTATCTTTCCTTTTTGCTGCTTTTCTTGGTTTCGCGGCACCGGTCGAGGCCGCAGACTAAGATCAGGCAATAGGGGAAGCCCACGTGACGACAGCCTTCATCACAGGTGCGACGAGCGGCATTGGGCGAGCCATCGCCATCGCGTTGAGCGACGCCGGCTACGACGTCTATGCGGTCGGTCGCAGCCAGGCGGCGCTGAAAGAACTGCAGGCCGAGCGTCCTGGCATCCTGCCGATCGCCGTTGACGTTACCGACCGCGAGGCTTTGGAATCGGTCCTGGCCGATCTCACCATCGATGTGCTGATCAACAACGCCGGCATCATGCCGCCGCTCGGCAATTTCGCCGACATGACGATCGCAGACATCGACACCACGTTGGAGGTGAACCTCAGCGCGGCGATCCTGCTCACCCGCCTCGTCGTGCCGCAGATGCGCGAGCGCCAGTCCGGCCACATCTTGTTCACCGGCTCCGCCGCCGGCCACGCGGCCTATTCCAACATCGCCGTCTATTCGGCCACCAAGGCGGCGATCTCCGGCTTTGCCGCTGCCTTGCGCGCCGACCTCTCGCCGTCCGGCATACGCGTCACCGAGATCGTCGCCGGTCGGGTCGAGACGCAGCTCTACAAAGGCATCCTCGACGCCGACGCCCGGGCGGCGATGTACGCCGGAAAAGTAGTGCAGCCGGACGACGTGGGCAGGATGGTCGTCGCTGTGCTGGCGCTCCCCGCATGGGCCGACGTTACCCGTTTCGACATCATGCCGACCTGGCCGACCTCGCCCAGCGGCACCAAGTAAGGAAAACTGCAATGAAGGATCTTTCCGTTCTGATCGTCGGCGGCGGCGCCGGCCTTGGCGCCCTTCTCGCCCGCATGGCTGTGGAGGCCGGGGCGGCAAAGACCGGCATCATCGACATCAACCAGGAAGCCGCTGAGAGCGCTCTCGACGCGGCGAAAGCCAAGGGCGTGCCCACGGCTGCCGCAGCTTGCGACATCCAGGTCGGACCGCAGTGTCACGCCGCCTTCGACGCCATTGTCGCGAAGCTGGGGCGCGTCGACACGCTGATCAATTGCGCCGCGATCTATCCTCGGCGTCCGCTCCTCGAGATCACCGACGCCGAGTGGGACGCCTCCAACGGCATCAACATCAAGGGCACGTACCACATGATGGTGGCGGCCGTTCGCCACATGCAGTCGCAAGAGCCAAAAGCGCATGTGCGTGGAAGGATCGTAAACCTCACTTCCGTCGACGCCTTCAAGGCGCATCCGCAGAACGCCCATTATGCGGCGACCAAGGCCGCCGTCGTCAGCCTCACGCGCTCCTTTGCCCATCACGTCGCCAAGGACGGGATTTTGGTGAATTCCGTCGCGCCCGCCGGCATGGCCACCGAGAAGGCCAAGGCGCTCGGTTTTCTCGAGGAATTGGCCAAGGCAAGCCCGCTCGGCCGCGGCGCCGAGCCGACCGAGGTCGCCGAGTGGGTGCTCATGACCGGCGGCCCGAAGAACACCTATATGACCGGTGAAAACGTAATCGTCTCAGGCGGTTACATCTACGCCTGAATCGGTTTTCATAAGCCGGCGGCGTCTGAAATCCAGCAGTGCATGATCAACGGAGTCTCGAACGAAAGGAGGCGGACCTCACGATGACCGGCAAGCTTCGCCTTCCTTCGCTCAATGCGCTTCGCGTCTTCCACGCCGTCGCACAGCACAAGAGCTTCCGGCAGGCCGCCGACGAGCTCCTGGTGACGCCGCAAGCCGTCGGTCAGCAGATCAAGCTCCTGGAAGACACGCTGCAGGTGACGCTGTTCGAGCGCAAGGGGCGCTCGATCGAACTGACTGAGTCGGCGATCTTGCTCTCGCACTATGTCAAAGCCGGCTTCGACGAATTTTCCGAAGGCGTTCGCCGCGTCACCAAATCGAACTACCGGGACCGCATCAATCTTAATGCGAGCCCCTACTTCGCAACACACTATCTGCTGCCCAGGCTTTCATTGTTCCGCGAGATCCTGCCGGGCGCTGATCTGCGCCTGACGACGATGGTCGACCTGCCCGATTTCGGGCGTGACGACATCGATATGACGGTGCAGTGGGGCTATGGCAACTGGCCGGACTACGAGACCACGCTGCTGGTGCCGGACCCGAAGATCATATGCTGCACCCCGGCGATCGGCGAGAAGATCAAGTCGGCGCAGGACCTGACGCGGTTCACGCTGCTCGACACCGTCAAGTCGAAGCGGCTGTGGCCCGACATATTGCGGCACCTCGGAGTGGAACTCGCTGAGGGCGACCGCAGCATCGGGTTCGATGACGCCGCCACCATGCGCCGTGCGACGCTCCAAGGCATCGGTGTCGGCCTGGTTTCCATCATCGATGCCGAGGAGGACTTCAGGTCGGGCGCGCTGGTCGCGCCACTTGGCCGTGACGCCCTCTCGGACATGAAGCCGGAAGAAGTCCCCGGCTTCTACCTCGTCATGCCGCGCGGGCATCTGCGCGTGAAGGCG
Source organism: Mesorhizobium sp. M1A.F.Ca.IN.020.03.2.1 (assembly GCF_004023205.1). Classification (NCBI taxonomy): domain Bacteria; kingdom Pseudomonadati; phylum Pseudomonadota; class Alphaproteobacteria; order Hyphomicrobiales; family Phyllobacteriaceae; genus Mesorhizobium; species Mesorhizobium sp. M1A.F.Ca.IN.020.03.2.1. The sequence continues at coordinate 27,403 of NZ_RZSV01000001.1, forward strand.
GTGGCCGCCCTGCATCGCTGGCTCGTCCAGCAGGATTGGGGCAGCGACCTCAAGCTTTCTCTGCCGAAACCGACACCGCTCTCCGATTAGGAGCGGCTTCGCGACCGAGGGCCGAAGCGCGTGTTTCGGGCCTCCAACAACAAGAACAAGTGAACCTCAACAGTGGAGACAACAAACATGAAAATGATGAAATGGGGGGCCGCAGCCATGGCCCTTGGCCTGGTTCATTTTGCGGCGCCTGCCGAGGCGGCGGGCGGCAAGACGCTGGAAACGGTGAAGGCGCGCGGCTTGCTCAACTGCACGGGCCATGACGGCTCCTATCTCGGCTTCGCCGAGGTAGACGACAAGGGCAACTGGAAGGGCATGGACATCGACCTCTGCAAGGCGGTGGCGACCGCCGTGTTCGGCGACCCGGCCAAGCTGAAGATCGTCCCGATCAGCTGGGCGCAGCGCTGGCCGTTGCTGCAGTCGGGGGACGTCGACATCATCATCAAGGCGTCGGGCGGCACGCTCAGCCGAGATACCGAGCTCGGCCTGCAATTCTCGATGTCCTATTACCTCGGAACGACCAAGGTGATGGCGCATAAGGAGCTCAATCTGAAGTCGCTCAAGGACGCCGATGGCGGCTCGATCTGCATCCCCGCGGGGACGACCATCGAGCAGCAGGTCGCGGCCTATGCGCAGAAGGTCGGGATCAAGCTGGAGCCTGTCGTCATCGAAAAGACGGAAGAGCTCGAGCAAGCATACTTCTCGGGGCGCTGCGACATGTATGCCCAGTGGGGGCCAGTTCTCGCAATCGCGCGTGTCGCCAAGGGCAAGGTCGACGACCACGTGATCCTGCCCGACGTGCTCGCCGTCGAACCCGAGGTCATGATCGTGCGGCAAGGCGACGACAACTGGGTCGACGTCGCCAACTGGACGCTCTCCGCCCTGCTCTTCGCCGAGCAGGAAGGCATCACGTCCAAAAATGTCGATGAGATCAAAGCCAAGCCCACGTCGCCGGCAGTTGCCAAGTTCCTGGGTGCCGCGCCAGGCATGGGCAAGGGTCTCGGACTTCCTGACGACTGGGCCTACAACGTGATCAAGAAGGTCGGCAATTACGGCGAGATCTTCGATCGCGATCTCGGCAAGGAGTCGCCCTACAAGATGGATCGCGAGCTGACCAACCTGTGGAACAATGGCGGCGTCCTGTTCCCGCTGGTGATCGACTGACTCCACCTCTCAACGCAGCTCGCTCTGAGCTCCGCCTGGCACCGCCAGGCGGAGCCGGCGACAATTCGGGGACGACCATGATGGTCAGCCTGCTAAGAAATCAGAGGGTCCGCAATACGCTTTTACAGGTTCTTTATGTCGGCTCGCTTGCTGCGATGATCCTTGCCTGCGTGATGATCGCCCGGCGGAACCTGGCGCAGCAAGGCATCACGTCCGGCTTCGACTTCCTGTTCAAGTCGACGGGCTGGGATGTCAACTTCTCGCTGCTGCCCGCCACCGCCAACGACCCCTACTGGTGGTTCTTCCTCATCGGCGTCATCAACACGCTATTCCTGGGATGCACCGGGCTGATCCTGGCGACGATCGTCGGCACCATTGTCGGCCTGGCGCGGACCTCCTCGAACGAGCTGGCGCGGCTGCTTGGCCGCACCTATGTCGACATTTTCCGCAACATCCCGCTGATCCTCCAGGTCTTCTTCTGGTACGCCGTCATTACGCATCTGCCGACGCCACGCGCCGCGCACGAGGCCTTCGGCATGCTGCTGACCAGCCGCGGCCTCTATGTCCCGGTCCCCAATGTCGGCGGCGTCGCGTTTGCGGCAGCTTTCCTTGCTGTAATCGCCGCGATCGCGCTGCCGGTTTGGCTGGGCCGGACCACGCGCCTCAGCCAACCGCCCGGCGAGCGGCTCGGCATTCAACTGACCGCGGCCGCGACGGCACTGGCCAGCGCAGTCATTGTCCTTGCGCTGGGCCGCCTGCCGGACCTGCCGCTGCTCGACTTCCCTGCCCTGCAAGGTCTCAATCTCAAGGGTGGCCTGCGCATCCCTCCCGAATTTTCCGCTTTGGCCATCGCCATCGCCATCTATGGCGGCTCCTATATCGCCGAAATCGTGCGTGGCGGCTTCAAGGCCGTCGGGAAGGGCCAGATGGAGGCCGCACTTTCGCTGGGGCTGAGCCCCTGGCGCGTGTTCACGCTGGTGCGGCTGCCGCTGGCGCTGCGTGCCATGCTGCCGATCCTCGCGAACCAGTATGTCTGGCTGATGAAGGCGACGACCATGGGCATTGCGGTGGGCTTCACCGACTTCTTCATGATCGTGGCGCTGACCATCAACCACTCCGGCCAGACGCTGGAAGCGATCGGTATCCTGATGGCAGGGTTCCTGGCGATCAATCTCAGCCTGGCCGCCGTGTTCAACCGCATCAACAAAACCATTGCCCTCAAGGGCAATCAGTTGAGGGGGTGAGTGATGGAGATGGTAATTGTCGCTCCCCCTGCCCCTGGCAAGCTCGAAGACGTGAGGCGCCGTTTCTTCGCCACGCCGCTGCAGGCGCTGTTGTCGCTGATATCCCTGACGATCATGGCTTTCGTTCTCTGGAAGCTGCTGAACTGGGCGGTGTTCTCAGCGGTGTTCACCACCAGCGGCGGGCCCGAGGCCTGCCAGGCGGCGGCAGGAGCCTGCTGGTCGGTCATTGCCGCCAGGTGGCGCATCATCCTTTTCGGCCTCTATCCCTTCGAGGAGCAATGGCGCTCGGCCTTGGCCTGTGTGGCCGTCGTGGTCATTACCGTGCTGAGCTGCATTCCGGCCTTTTGGACCGGCAGCCGCATCGCGCTCGTCTGGGGCGCTGGAACGGCGCTCTACTATGTGCTGATGAAAGGCGGCGTGCTCGGCCTGCCCTATGTCGGCGAGGAAGCCTGGGGCGGGCTGGCGCTCACCCTTTTCATCTTCGTCACCACCTGCCTGATCGGCTTCCCGCTGGCGATCTGCCTGGCTCTCTTGCGCCGCTCGGAGCTGCCCTGGATATCCAGGACCACCGGCCTGATCATCGACGGAGTGCGCTCGCTGCCGCTGATCTCTATTCTCTTCACCTTTGCCGTCGTGCTGCCCTTCGCGCTGCCGCAGTGGATGGCAGGCGACAAGCTGTATAGGGTCATTCTCGGCTCGGCCCTGTTCTTCTCGGCCTATCAGGCCGAGATCGTGCGCGGCGGCATACAGGGCGTTCCGAAGGGCCAGGAGGAAGCCGCCATGGCGCTCGGCATGAGCTACTGGCAGCGCATCGGCCGCATCCTCCTGCCGCAGGCCATGCGCAACGCGCTGCCGGCGACGATCAACCAGTTCGTCATCTCGTTCAAGGAAACCTCGCTGGTGGTTATCGTCGGTTTCTTCGAGATCCTCGCCTCCGGCAATGCCGCCTACGGCACCGGCGAATGGCGCTTCGCCTATGTCGAGGTCTATGCCTTCATTGCGTTGATCTATTTCGTCTTCGTTTTCAGCCTGTCCCGCTACGGTGCTTTCCTCGAGCGCCGCATGTCGGTCGGCGAACGGTAGGGAGGCGCACAAAGTGAATTCGATGCAGTCATCCGGCGCCGCGGTTCATATCCAGAACCTGGACAAATACTACGGCTCTTTCCACGCGCTGCGGAACATAAACCTTTCCGTGAAGCGCGGAGAAAAGATCGTCGTCTGCGGCCCCTCGGGCTCCGGCAAGTCGACCATGATCCGCTGCATCAATCGGCTCGAGCAGCACAATGGCGGGCGCATCACCGTGCTCGGCACCGACCTCAACGACGATGTCGGCAACATTGACGGGATCAGGCGCGAAGTCGGCATGGTGTTCCAGCACTTCAACCTGTTCCCGCACATGACCGTGCTGGAGAACTGCATGATCGCACCGATGATCGTGCGCAAGCGACCGCGCGCCGAGGCCGAGGCGACCGCCCGGCACTATTTGGAGAAGGTCCGCATTCCCGAGCAGGCGATGAAGTTTCCCGGACAGCTCTCCGGCGGCCAGCAGCAGCGTGTGGCGATTGCGCGCGCCCTTTGCATGCAGCCGCAGCTCATGCTGTTCGATGAGCCGACGTCGGCGCTCGACCCGGAAATGATCGCCGAAGTGCTGGACGTCATGGTGAGCCTTGCTTCGGAAGGCATGACGATGATCTGTGTCACGCACGAGATGGGCTTCGCGCGCCGCGTCGCCGACCGCGTCATTTTCATGGACCGCGGCGAGATCGTCGAGGAGGCGCCGCCGGAGCAGTTCTTCACCTCTTGCCGAAACGAGCGCACCCGGCAATTCCTGTCGCAGGTGCTGGGTCATTGAGCCAGAGCCAGCTGCTGTCTATACGCGGACGTGCCACACATCGCAGGTATCGCAATGACTGACGCCGTCACCGCTTTGCGCGAGATTCTCGGACCGAAAGGCTGGCTTTCGGGCACCGACGCCGAGCCTTATCAGCGCGACTGGCTGAACCGCTATGGCGTCGCGCCTTTGGGCGTTGCCAGACCCGCGAACACGGCCGAAGTTGCCGCAGTGGTCAAGGCATGCCGGGTGGGCGGCGTGGCCGTGATTCCGCAAGGCGGAAACACCGGCCTGTGCGGCGGCGCCGTCGCCGATCGGGCGGACGCGATCATCGTCTCGCTTTCGCGCATGACGGGAATAGGCGAACCGGATCCGGAGAGCGGGTCGATTGCGGTTGACGCGGGTGTTGTGCTCGCCGCGTTGCACGACGCGCTGGAGCCGCATGGCCTAATGTTCCCGATGCATCTCGGCGCCGAAGGCAGCGCCAGGATCGGCGGCCTGATCGGCACCAATGCCGGCGGCAGCCAGGCGTTTCGCTATGGCATGATGCAGGACCTCGTGCTCGGCCTCGAAATCGTGACCCCGGACGGCGCGATGTGGGACGGCCTTCGCGCGGTGCAGAAGGACAATGCCGGCTATCAGCTGCGCAAGCTGTTCTGCGGTGCCGAAGGCACGCTCGGCATCGTCACGCGCGCTGTCCTCAGGCTCTATCCCACCCCAAAACAACAGGCGAGCGCGCTTCTGGTAATGTCCGACTTCGCCGCGGCCGTTTCCTTCGGCACCTATCTGCGCGGCGAGGCCGGCGAGTTCCTTGCCGGGCTCGAATTCTTCTCCGATGTCGGCCTGAGGCTGGCGCTCAAAAATCTGCCTGATCTCGCCTACCAGCTGGAAACACGAGGCGACGTCTACCTGCTCGTCGAACTGGCGTCAGGTTCGGCGCGCGTTCCGCTGGACGAGATCCTCGCTTCGGCACTGGAATGGGGTATGGAGGAAGGTCTGGTCGTGGATGGCGCGCTGGCCAATTCGGGCGCGCAGCGGGCGCAATTCTGGCGGCTGCGCGAGGAACAACCCGAGGGGCAGCGGCTGGAAGGCGAACAGTTGAAGCACGACATCTCGGTGCCGCCGGGCGCCATCGCCCGCTTCATCGAGACCGGCGCCGGGATTTGCGACGACATCCTGCCCGGCGTGCGGATCAACCCATTCGGGCATCTCGGCGACGGCAACATCCACTACAATCTGTCGCCGCCGGAAGGCCGCGCCGATTTCGACGGCAAGGCGGGACAATTTGCCGAGGCGCTGGCTGCGCTCGCTACCGAGATGGGGGGCAGCTTCGCGGCGGAACATGGGCTTGGGCGCGCCAAGATCGCCATGGCCGAGCGGAATCGCAGTTCTGTGGAGCGGGAACTCATGGCGCGGCTGAAGGGCGCGTTCGACCCGCAGGGCACGATGAATCCCGGTGTCCTGGTTCGAATTGCAGAATAAAGAAAAACTTTCGAATGGATCGCATTTCTTGATTTCGCGTCGGCCCGCCAGAGTGCAGGTATAAGTTCGAAAGGCAGGCTCCGTCTGCTTGCCACCAGCGTAAGAGGATGCCGAAGCATGGTCCGCAATGGCGGTCGCCTTCTTGTCGAGTGCCTGATCTCGCTTGGCGCGACCAAGAGCTTCGGCGTTCCCGGCGAAAGCTATCTCGCCGTTCTCGACGCGCTGCACGACACGCGTGGAAAGCTGGACTACGTGCTCTGCCGCAATGAGGGCGGTGCGGCTTTCATGGCTTCCGCCTACGGCAAGCTGACGGGCACGCCGGGCATTAGCTTTGTGACGCGCGGCCCGGGCGTGACCAATGCCAGCATCGGCGTGCACACCGCCATGCAGGACAGTTCGCCGATGATCCTCTTCGTCGGCCAGGTCGGCACCGACATGAAAGGCCGCGAAGCCTTCCAGGAAATAGACTACCGGGCGGTGTATGGAACCGTCGCAAAATGGGCGGTCGAGATCGATGACGTCAATCGTCTTCCCGAAATCGTGGCGCGGGCCTGGACCACCGCTTTGACCGGACGGCCCGGCCCCGTAGTGGTCGCGCTGCCGGAAGACATGCTGACGGCCATGACCGGAGCCGCGCCGCTCGGCGGACCGGCGTCTGTCTTCGAAGCGGCGCCGGCACAGGAGGCAATTGCGTCGGCATTGAAGATGCTTGCCGCCGCCGAAAATCCGGTGCTGCTGATGGGCGGCACCAACTGGACGGCTGACGGACGCGCGGCGTTTCAGGCTTTCGCTGAGGCCTCCGATATCCCGGTCGTGACAGCCTTCCGGTATCAGGACCAGTTCGACAACCATTCGCCGGTGTTTGTCGGCGAGGCCGGCGTCGGGATGGTGCCGCATGTGAAAAACCTGATCCGCGATGCGGACGTGATCCTCGCCGTCAATGTCCGCTTCGGCGAGATGACGACCGACGGCTACACCCTGCTCGAAGTTCCCGTACCGCGCCAGAAGCTGATCCACGTGCACGGCTCCGATCGCGAGATCGGCAAGATCTATGTGCCCACGATCGGTATCCATGCCGGTCCGAACGCCTTCGCCAAGGCGCTCACCCCGATCAAGGGTTCTTGGGCCGACTGGCGCACGACGGCACGCAAGGCCTATGAAGGCACGTTCGCTGCGCCCGTGCAGCCCGGCCCGGTCGACATGGTCGCGGTCAGCACCTGGCTGCGCGAGAATCTCCCGGCCGACGTCATCCTTGCCAACGGCGCCGGCAATTTCACCGTGTGGCCGAACAAGTTCTTCAAGTTTGGACCGCAAGCGCGCCTGCTTGCGCCGCAATCCGGCGCCATGGGCTATGGCCTGCCGGCCGCGATCGCGGCCAAGGTCGCATACCCGCAACGCACCGTGGTCTGCTTTGCCGGTGACGGCGATTTCCAGATGAACTGCCAGGAACTCGGAACCGCCATGCAGGCCGGCGCGCAGCCGATCGTGCTGATCGTCAACAATGACATCTACGGCACCATCCGTGCCCATCAGGAGCGCAACTATCCGGCTCGCGTCTCCGGAACCTCGCTCGAGAATCCCGACTTCGTGGCGCTGGCGAAGGCCTATGGCTTTCACGCCGAGCGGGTCGAATCCACGGGGGATTTCGCGGCGGCGTTCGAGCGGGCGCTTAGCTCGACGACCGGCGCCGTCCTCGACATCGCCATCTCGCCCGAAGCGATAACGCCCCGGCAGACCCTCTCTCAGATGCGCGACGCCGCGCTCGCTTCCCAGAAGGCCAAGTCATGACCTCCAGAACTGACGACATCCGTCTCGGCGCGGACATCGGCGGCACCTTCACCGACATCGCCCTTGATGTCCGAGGGACGATGTTTTCGACCAAGGTGCTGACCAACTATGCGGCTCCCGAGCAGGCGATCCTCGACGGCATCGCCATCGTCATTCGCGACGCCGGAATTTCGCCGTCCGAGATCGGCATCATCATCCACGGCACGACACTCGCCACCAACGCGCTGATTGAGCGCCGTGGCGCGAAGACCGCGCTGGTCACGACGGAAGGGTTCCGCGACGTGATCGAGATGCGAACGGAAAACCGCTTCGAGCAGTATGATCTGAACCTGCAACTGCCGACGCCGCTGATTCCGCGCGAGGATCGCTTCACCGTCAAGGGCCGCATCGGCGCGGAAGGCCAAGAGCTGCAGCCGCTCGACGAAGCCGCTCTGGAGGACATCGCCGACCGCATTGCGGCGGGTGGTTTCGGCTCGGTGGCGATCGGCTTCATCCATTCCTATGCCAACCCCGACCACGAGCGCCGGGCGCGCGAGATCCTCGCCAGAAAACTCGGCATCCCGATCTCGATCAGCGCCGAAGTCTCGCCGCAGATGCGTGAGTTCGAACGCTTCAACACGGTCTGCGCCAACGCCTATGTGCGGCCGCAGATGGCCGACTATCTCGCCCGCCTGCAGACGCGCCTGAAGGACATGGGCGCCGATTGCCCCGTTTTCATGATCCATTCCGGCGGCGGCCTGATCTCGGTGGAGACCGCTTCGGAATTTCCGGTCCGGCTGGTCGAATCCGGCCCGGCGGGCGGCGCGATCTTCGCCGCAGACATCGCCAGGCGCTTTGGTCTTGAGAAGGTCGTCTCCTACGACATGGGCGGAACCACCGCCAAAATCTGCCTGATCGAGGACTATGCGCCGCGCACGGCGAGAACCTTCGAAGTGGCGCGCACCTACCGCTTCTCGAAGGGCTCGGGCATGCCGATCTCCATCCCGGTTATCGAGATGATCGAGATCGGCGCCGGCGGCGGTTCCATCGCCTGGGTCGACGCCATGGGCCGTATCCAGACCGGGCCGGAGAGTGCCGGCTCGGAGCCGGGGCCGGCCTGCTACGGGCGCGGCGGCAAGCGTCCGGCGATCACGGATGCCGATCTCGTGCTCGGCAAGCTCGACCCCGACAATTTCGCCGGCGGGGCGATCAAGCTGGACAGCACTGCGTCCGAGCAGGCGATTCTGCGCGATGTCGGCGAGCGGCTGTCGCTCGATGCCATGTCGACGGCCTTCGGAATCTGCGAGGTAGTGGACGAGAACATGGCCAATGCTGCCCGCGTCCATGCGGTCGAGAACGGCAAGAACATATCCGACAATCTGATGATCGCCTTCGGCGGCGCCGCCCCGCTTCACGCGGCGAGACTGTGCGAAAAGCTCGGCATCGACCAGTGCATCGTTCCGCGCGGCGCCGGCGTCGGCTCGGCGATCGGCTTCCTGAAGGCGCCGTTCGGCTACGAGGCCCTGGCCTCGAAGCTGACGCGCCTGTCGCGGTTCCAGCCTGCCGAAGTGAATGCCCTGCTCGCCGATCTCAAGGCCTCCGCCGAGGGTTTTGTGCGCGGCGGCGCCAGCGGCAGGATCGTCTGCGAAATCACCGCCTTCATGCGCTATGCCGGCCAGGGCTGGGAAATCCCCGTGCCGGTGGCAGACGAGCCGTTCGGAGACGATGCCGTTGCAGAACTCAAGGCGTTGTTCGAGGAGAATTACCAGCGCTTCTTCGGCCGCGCCATCGAGGGGCTCGACGGACTGGAAATCGAGATCGTCACCTGGTCGGTCAAGGCGACGGATGTTCGTCCCGCCGTCGCCAGGCACGAGCTCACAACTGGCAAGACAACGAGCGAACTCAAAACGACCCGCGAGGTGTTCGATCCGGTCAGCGGCGCACCGCGCAGCTACGGCATCGTCGAGCGCGACTCGCTCCGCCCCGGCGATCGGATCGCGGGCCCCGCGGTCATCGTCGAGCGCGAAACTTCCACCGTCGTCACCACCAGCTTCGACGCCGTCATCCAGAGCGACGGCGCGATCCTACTGATCCGCAAAGGCAGCCAGGCATGAGCGATATTGGCGAAATCCGCATGCAGGTCATGTGGAACCGATTGATCTCGGTGGTCGAGGAGCAGGCGCTCACCCTGCTGCGCACCGCCTTCTCGACTTCGGTGCGCGAATCCGGCGACCTGTCGGCTGGCGTGTTCGACCCGCGCGGCCAGATGCTTGCGCAGGCAGTCACCGGCACGCCGGGCCACGTCAACACCATGGCCGAGGCGGTGCTGCATTTCATGCACGAAATCCCGCGCGACCAGATGTTCGAAGGCGACACCTACGTCACCAACGATCCCTGGCAGGGCACCGGCCACCTGCACGACATCACCATGGTGTCCCCGTCCTTCCTCAACGGCGAGCTCGTCGCCTTCTTCGCCTGCACGGCACATGTCGTCGATGTCGGCGGGCGCGGCTTCGGCGCCGACGGCAAGTCGGTCTACGAGGAAGGCATCCAGATCCCGATCATGAAGTTCGCGGAAAAGGGCAAGGTCAATCTCGATCTGGTCAGGATCCTGCGCGCCAATGTCCGCGAGCCCAACCAGGTGGTCGGCGATTTCTATTCGCTCGCTGCCTGCAACGAGGTCGGGCACCGGCGCCTCGTCGACATGATGAAGGAGATCGGCCTGACCTCGCTGGATGGGTTAGGCAATTTCATCTTCTCGCGCACCCGCGACGCCATGCTGGAACGCATCGAGGCGCTGCCCAAGGGAAGCTGGTCGAACGAGCTGGTGACCGACGGCTACGACGAGCCGGTGAAACTCGCGGCCACGGTGTCGGTCCGCGAGGACCATGTCGAGGTCGACTTCACCGGCACCGACCCGATGAGCCGCTGGGGCATCAACTGCCCGATCATCTACAGCAAGGCCTATGCCTGCTATGCGCTGAAATGCATGGTGGCGCCCGACATCCCGAACAATGCCGCCTCGCTCGCCTTCTTCACCGTGTCGTCGCCGGTCAACATCCTGAATGCCGTGCGGCCGGCCCCGGTGGCGTTGAGGCACATCTTCGGCCACATGGTGCCCGATCTGGTACTTGGCGCGTTCTCCAAGGCGTTGCCCGGAAAGATCCTCGCCGAAGGCGCCGGCGCGCTGTGGAACATCCACATTTCGGCGCGGCCCGTCGCCGGCGCGTCCGGCCGCCGCGCCGAAGTGCTGATGTTCAACTCCGGCGGCATGGGCGCGCGGCCTGAGCTCGATGGGCTGTCGGCGACGGCCTTCCCGTCCGGTGTCCATACGATGCCGATCGAGGCGACGGAGCATACCGGTCCGATCGTGATCTGGCGCAAAGAGCTGCGGCCGAATTCCGGCGGCGACGGCGAGTTCCGCGGCGGCCTGGGTCAGATCATCGAGATCGCCGCGACCGACGGCCACGAGTTCGACTTCTCCGCCATGTTCGACCGAGTGAACCATCCCCCGCGCGGGCGCAATGGCGGCGAGCCCGGCGTCGCCGGCGTGGTCAAGCTCGACGACGGCACAAAGATGCGCCCCAAGGGCTGGCAGCACGTCCCCGCCGGGCGGCGGCTGATCCTCGAACTGCCGGGCGGCGGCGGCTATGGCGATCCGGCCAAGCGCAGTGCCGCCGCGCGGGTCAACGACCGATCCAAGGGTTACATCTGGGAGAACGACCAATGAGTTACGTTGCCTCGCGCCTCTCGGCGGTGAAGCCTTCGGCTTCCATGGCGGCTTCGCAGGCCGCCAAGGCGCTGCGCGCCAAGGGTGTGGACGTGATCGACCTCGGGTTGGGCGAACCCGATTTCCCGACCCCGCTTCACATCATCGATGCCGCCCATTTCGCGGCGAAAGCAGGACAGACGCTCTACACCGCTGCCGCTGGCACCATCGAAGTGCGCGAAGCCGTGGCCGGCAAGTTCCGCCGTGAGAACGGGCTGGACTACACGGCCGACGACATCGTCGTCGCCAACGGCGCCAAGCAGATCATCTTCAACGCCCTGATGGCGACGCTGGAGCCAGGCGACGAGGCGATCCTGCCGGCGCCCTATTTCGTCTCCTATCCCGAAATGGTGAAGCTGCTCGGCGGCACGCCCGTCGTCGTCGAATGCCCGGAGACCACACGTTTCCGGCTGACGCCGGCGCTGCTGGAAAAGGCAATCACGTCAAGGACAAAGTGGCTTTTCCTCAACATGCCCGGCAACCCGTCTGGCGCGGTCTATTCCGCGTCCGATCTCAAGGCGCTGGGCGCGGTCCTGGCAAAACACCCGCAGGTGCTGGTCCTTTCCGACGAGATCTACGAGCACATCCTCTTCGACGGACGCGAATTCGTCTCCTTCGGCAAGGCCTGCCCCGAGCTCAAGGACCGCACCCTGATCGTCAACGGCGTCTCGAAGTCCTACGCCATGACCGGCTGGCGCGTCGGCTACGCAGCCGGCCCCGCGCCACTCATCAAGGCGATGTCGACGATCCAGAGCCAGTCCTGCACCTCGGTGTGCTCGATCGCACAAGCCGCGACCGTCGCCGCCCTCAACGGGCCGCAGGATGAAGTCGCGCGCTTCCGGCAGGCCTTCGAGGCGCGCCGCAACCTGGTAGTGGACGGCATCAGGAAGATAAACGGACTGACGTTGTCGCCGCCGGAGGGCGCCTTCTACGCCTATATCGGCTGCGCCAGCCTGATCGGCCGCAAGACGCCCAAGGGCCTCGTCCTGGAGGATGACGCGGCCGTGGCCAACTATCTTCTCAACGAAGGACGCGTGGCGTCGGTGCCGGGTGTCGCCTATGGACTGTCACCCTATTTCCGCATCTCGACGGCGACCGGCGAAGGGGTGCTGGCCGAGGCGATCTCGCGGATCAATGCCGCCGTCGCGCAAGTGGAGTAAACGATGCCGCACTACGAACGTATATTGATCACCGGCGCCGCTGGCCGGCTCGGCTCGCAATTGCGCAAGGGACTGGTGCCGCTGGCAAGCAAGATCCGCCTGGCGGGCCGCGGGCCGTTCAGCGATCTTGCGCCTCATGAAGAAGAAGCCGTCTTCGATCTTGCCGACATGGAGGCGACCATCGCGGCCACCAAGGACTGCGATGCGATCGTGCATTTCGGCGGCGCGCCGCTCGAATGCGAGTGGCAGACCATCCTCGATTCCAGCATTCGCGGCTCCTACCACATCTATGAAGGCGCCCGGAAACACGGCGTGAAGCGCGTCGTCTACGCCTCCTCGGTACATGCCATCGGCTATCACGAAATCGAGGCGCATATCGGCGTCGACGCGCCGGTGCGCCCGGACAGTCTTTATGGCGTGTCGAAAAATTTCGTCGAAAGCCTCAGCCGGCTTTATTGGGACAAGTTCGGCATCGAGACGGTGTGCCTGCGCATCTTCTCGTCGTTCCCCGAGCCGGCCGACCGGCGCATGCTGTGGTCGTATCTTTCCTTCGCCGACTGCGTGCGCCTGGTCGAGGCATCGCTGACAGCGCCGCGCGTCGGCCACACCATCTCGTTCGGCCTATCCAACAACAAGCTGAAGATGGTCGACAACAGCGGCGCCGATCATCTCGGATTTATCCCGCAGGACAGCGCCGAGCCGTTCCGGGCCGCCGTCGAGGCGAAGACGCCAATTCCCGACCCAAGGAGGCCGTCGGTGAAATATCTCGGTGGCTGGTTCTGCGAACTCGGTCATCCGGACGACAAGCCCGAATAACCATGCCTCGCAAGCAGGTCAGTTCGGAAATGCCGATCTGACCGAGCCGACACGGGCGCTGCCATAGTGATCGATGGGTCAGTCCCGTGGCCGCACCTGCGGCAGCGCGGCCTCGAGCGACCGTTCGAAGGCGTCGACCAAAGCGTCGACCTGAGCCTCGGTAATGATCAGCGGCGGACAGAAAGCGATCGCATCGCCCATGTTGCGCGAGATCACGCCGTTGTGCTGCATGAACCCATTGACCAGCGCACCGAGAGCCGCAGGCTTGCCCCATGGCGCCTTGCTCGCCTTGTCGGCGACCAGCTCGACGGCGGCGATCAGGCCGACGCCACGCACCTCGCCCACCAGTGGATGGGAACCGAGCTTGCGCAGCCTGGCCTGCAAATGCGCGCCGACCGTGCGCGCATTGCCGACAAGGTCGCGCTCCTCGATCAGCTTGAGGTTTTCCAGCGCGACGGCCGCGGCGACAGGATGACCGCCGCCGGTGAAGCCGTGGCCGAAGGTGCCGATGCGATCGCTCTCGTCGGCGATCGGTTCGAAAACCTTGTCGTTGATCAGCAGCGCCGAGATCGGCAGGTAGGACGACGAGATCTGCTTGGACAACACCATGATGTCGGGCTTGATGCCGAAGGTCTGCGAACCGAACATCTCGCCGGTGCGGCCGAAGCCGCAGATGACCTCGTCGGCCACTAAAAGAATGTCGTATTTCGACAGCACCGCCTGGATTTTTCCCCAATAGCCGGCGGGCGGAACGACCACGCCGCCGGCGCCCATGATCGGCTCGCCGATAAAGGCGGCGATGGTTTCCGGCCCCTCTGCGAGGATCAGCTTTTCCAGGTCGTCGGCCAGACGGCTGGAAAACTGCTCCTCGCTTTCGCCGGGCTCGGCATCGCGCCAGTGGTGCGGCGTCGAGGTGTGCAGGATATTGGCGATCGGCAGGTCGAAGGACAGATGATTGTTCGGCAGCCCGGTCAGGCTTGCGGACGCGATGGTGACGCCATGATAGCCGCGCTTGCGGCTGATGATCTTCTTGCGCGTCGGCTGGCCGAGCGCGTTCGACCGGTACCAGATCATCTTGATCGCCGTGTCGTTGGCCTCGGAGCCCGAATTGGTGAAGTAGGCCTTGCTCATCGGCACCGGTGCCATCTGCACCAGCTTCTCGGCCAGATCGATCAGCGGCGAATGCGCCTTCGAGCCGAAATCGTGGTAGAAGGGCAGCTTCGACATCTGCCGCGTGGCCGCCTCGACCAGTCGCTTTTCCGAGAAGCCGACGGCAACGCTCCACAGGCCGGCCATCGCCTCGATATAGCGGTTGCCGGCAATGTCCTCGACATAGACGCCGTCGCCCTTTTCGATGACCAGCGGTCCCGTTTCCTGATGCTTGCGGGCATTGGTGTAGGCGTGCATGTGGTAGCGGATGTCGCGGGCTTCAGGGGAATTCGGTCTGGCGTCCATGATGGCTCCTGTCTGCGAGTGTAGGACCATCTCGCTGGTCGAGAAGTCCGAAATTTGCCCTCGTGTCTGAGCTGTGATGCATCATCGCGGGTTCAAGCCGCAAGAGCCGCCCTGTCACGATCGATAGCGCCATGGGAACCTGGCGCATGGTCGGTCTCGGAAGCGGCGGCGGGCACATCATTGCCCGACAGCAATGGACAACAGCCAAATGATCCTTGAGAAAGGGCTGTGAGGCGCCGCTCGCGCAACCGAATGGACTGGGCATGGAACGGGTTGACTGCGTGATTGCCGGTGCCGGCGTGGTCGGCCTCGCAATCGCGCGCGGCCTTGCCGCGCAAGGTTTCGACACGCTGATCGTCGAAGCGGCGGATGCCATCGGCACCGAGACGAGCTCGCGCAATTCGGAAGTCATCCATGCCGGCATCTATTATCCGCAAGGCTCGCTCAAGGCGCGGCTCTGCGTGGCCGGACGCGAGATGCTCTATCGCTACTGCGCCGAGCGCTCGATCCCGCACCGGCGTTGCGGCAAGCTGATCGTCGCGACCGATGATGCGCAGGAGCCGGTGCTTGCCAAAATTCGAGCCAATGCCGCGGCCTGCGGTGTCGATGACCTGCGTTTCCTCTCCGCCGCCGAGGCTCACAAGCTTGAGCCGGCGCTGCATCGCACCGCTGCGCTGCTTTCGCCCTCGACTGGCATCATCGACAGCCACGCACTGATGCTCGCCCTGCTCGGCGAAGCCGAGGGCGGCGGTGCGATGCTGTCGCTCAACACCCGCATCGTGTCGGGCCGGATCGAAGCCGACCGCATCGTTCTCCAGACAACCAGCACGGGAAGCGGCGAAGATTTCGAGATCGCCACATCGCGGCTCGTGAACGCGGCGGGGCTCGGCGCTGTCGCGCTTGCCGGCTCGATCACAGGATTCGATCGCCGGTTCCTGCCCGGGCTTCGCTACGCCAAAGGCAACTATTTTTCAGTGGCGACGCGAGCGCCCTTTTCGCACCTCATCTATCCCGTGCCGGAGCCCGGCGGGCTTGGCGTCCATCTGACGCTCGACCTCGGTGGCACGGCGCGCTTTGGGCCTGACGTCGAATGGACCGATGCGCTCGATTACCGCGTCGACCCCGCACGCGGCACCCGCTTCTATGCTGAAATCCGCAAATACTGGCCGGAACTGGCCGACGGCAGCCTGCAGCCGGCGTATAGCGGTATCAGGCCAAAGCTTTCGGGTCCCGGCGAAGCCAACAGCGATTTCGTCATCCAGGATACCGGGACGCATGGCATCGCGGGCCTGGTCAATCTATTTGGCATCGAAAGCCCCGGGCTGACCTCGAGCCTGGCCATCGCCGAGCATGTGACGCGCATCTTGCTGGAGCATCGCTAAGGGACATCGGAGCTCGAGCGAAAGCATGACGCTGAGAAGCCGGCTCCGGCCTGCGGACCGCCCCGATCGCACCGGCCACAGCAAACAATGTCCTTGCGGGCTTCGCGGCTGCTGACCATAGTTCGGGTATGAAATTGAGTTTCCCTGTTAGATTCCGCAGCACGAAATGAATTCCGCGAAAGACTCCCTCGTTGTCGTCGAGAGCCGCCCTGTCGAGAAGGTGGGGCTGGTCGAAATCAATCGTCCCCAAGTGCGCAACGCGCTCAACCTCGAAGTGCGGGAGAAGCTGGCCGCCGCCGTGGCAAGCTTTTCCGAGGACACGGAAATCCGCTCGATCGTCATTGCTGGGCGCGGCGGCAACTTCGCTGCAGGAGCCGACATAAAAGCGTTCGAAAAGCTCGGCTCGGCCGACATGCTTCTGCAGCGCACCCACCGCTACTGGGACGCGATCGCCAGGTGCCCGAAGCCGGTCATTGCCGCGGTCGAAGGCTTCGCGCTGGGCGGCGGGTGCGAGCTTGCCATGCACGCCGACATCATCATCGCCGCACGGACAGCCACTTTTGGTCAGCCTGAAGTCAAGCTCGGCTTGATGCCGGGCGCCGGCGGCACCCAGCGCCTGCTCAGGGCAATCGGCAAATACAAGACGCTGATGCTCCTTCTCACCGGCGACATGTTTTCGGCCGAGGATGCCGAGCGTGCCGGCTTGGTCAGCACCCTGACGGATGAGGGCCAGGCCTTGCAGCATGCGCTGCAAATCGCTGAGAGGATCGGCCGTCTTCCGCCGCTGGCCGTCGAGCAGATCAAGGAGGCGGTCGTCAACGGCGAAGACGCTCCGTTGGAAACCGCCTTGAGGCTGGAACGCAAAGCCTTCCAGCTGCTTTTCGATACCGCGGACAAACAGGAGGGCATTGCCGCCTTCCTTGAGAAGCGCGGACCCTCGTTCAAGGGGCGCTGACTTGGCAGGCGCGGGAGGGGAGCCCACCAGTCGGATCGGGAAAGCCGGTGTCGTAGGCGCCGGGGTGATGGGTTCCGGCATAGCGGAGGTCCTGGCGGCGGCAGGCATCGATGTGATGATGGTCGATGATGCCCCCGGAAAGGCGGCGGCGGCCATCGAGCAAATCGCGTCGCGTCAGCGCGCCAGGGCAGCCGCCGGCAAAGTCAGCTCGGAGGTAGTCGAGAAGCTGCTCGCCCATATCGAACCTGCCGAAACACTTGGGCGACTGGCAGGCGCCGATCTGGTGGTGGAAGCTATTGTCGAACGTCTCGAGCCCAAACGTCAGCTCATCGAGGCGCTGGAGACAATCGTCAGGCCGGACGCCATCATCGCGACCAACACCTCTTCGCTGTCCGTCACGGCGATCGCTTCCGCGGCCAAGCGACCTGAGCGGATTGCCGGCTACCATTTCTTCAATCCCGTGCCCGTGATGAAACTGGTCGAGGTCGTCTCAGGAGCTCACACGGCGCCTGAGGTGGAGCACACGCTGGTCGAGCTTGCGGCCCGCTTCGGCCACCGGCCCGTCGTCGCCAGCGACACGCCCGGCTTTATCGTCAATCACGCCGGCCGCGCCTTCGGCACCGAGGCCCTGGCCATGCTGCGGGAGGGCGTGGCCTCGATCGCCGAGATCGATGCGATCCTGCGCGACGCCGCCGGCTTCAGGATGGGCCCCTTCGAATTGATGGACCTCACCGGGCTCGATGTCTCCCACCCAGTGATGGAGAGTGTCTACAACCAGTTCTATCAGGATCCGCGTTACCGCCCTTCCGTCATCGCGGCGCAGCGTGTGGCTGCGGGCCTGCTCGGGCGCAAGACCGGACGCGGCTTCTATGCCTACGACGGCAGCCGGCAAGCCGTTCCGCCCGCATCGACACAGCCGGCGGAGACCGCCGGGATTCCGGATCGCGTCACCGTTCTGGCCGACAATGACACCGGCGAAATGCAAAAACTGGTCGCGTCGGCCGGCGCCACTGTTTGCGGTCTCCAGGATCAGGCGCTAGGGCGGGACGGCCTCATCCTCGTAGGGTTGGAGGGGCACGATGTCGCCGGCGCCGCGATGCGTCTTGGCCTCTCATCTTCACTATGCGTCGGGTTCGATCCCTATTTCGGCATGGACCGTCACGTCACGCTCGTCGCGTCGGCGGCGACATCCGATACGGCTAGGAGCGCCGCCCTCGCGCTTGCCAAAAGCGCCGGCCGCAAGGCGACCCTGGTGAGCGATAGTTGCGGCGCGGTCTGCCAGCGCGTGGTCGCGATGATCGTCAATATCGGCAGCGAGATCGTCGAGCAAAAGATTGCATCGGCGGCGGATGTGGACGCCGCCGTACGGCTGGGGCTCGGCTATCCCCACGGACCTCTGGAGTGGGGCAACAAGCTCGGCCCTGCCCGCATTCTGCGCATCCTGGATACGATCCATGACCGCACCCGGGATCCTCGCTACCGCGCAAGTCTTTGGCTGCGACGGCGCGCCGAATTGGGGCTTGCGCTGGAAGAATAGGCTGCCGGAAGGAGACGATTTGGCCCTAACGGTTTGGGCAGTTCAGCACTTCCGCGCTCTGAACTGCCCGTGCCAGGCCTGAGCGCCTTGCATCAGCTTGAAATGTAGGACCGATCAAATCCGGCTGTTTTGATCAGTCCCGGAAGATCGTGCAACTCGATGACCCCGTAACGGAATGAGGCCAGGGCGGTCTGTCGCAACGTTTTCAACACGCGACTCACATGCACAGCCGAAAGTCCCAATGCATCGGCCAGTTCGCCCTGGGTCAGCGGGCATTCAAAGCGGGCCGGATAGCTCGTTGCCGATCGATGTGAGCGGCAGGCCAGTTCGAGAAGGAAATGGGCCGTACGCTCAACGGCACCCCTTCTGCTGACGCTTGCCAGGTGTTCCGCAACCCTTGAATATCGATCCGCCTCAGCCCGCAGGATTGCTTCGCAGATGGACTGCGGGTAACGCGCAGAACATGTACGGACGGGGCCGGCCAGCTCGATCGCGATAACGTCCGAGAGGGCCGTCACCGTATCGCCCGCTTTTCCGGCGAACTCGATCACCGCAATTTCGCGAGGAAGCGCAAAATCGACGATGAGACGTGAGCCATTTGGCAATGTCTTCGCAAATGCCGCCCAGCCGGCGATCATAATCAGAATAGAGGATTTGGTGTGGTATTCGCCTGCAATAGTCGCGTTGGCCGCATAGGTGCGGCGCACGGCTCCTGGCAGTACAGAGATTCCCCTTTCCCAGCTTGCGTCAGCAAGCGTGGGTCCTTTCACCAATCCAACCTGCTTCGATAAGTTCATTTCCCCGAATCGCCCAAGCCCATGATCCACCCCCCCGGGTCAACCTGAAGCTGCAACTATCGACTAGGCAAAAAGTTCCATCTGTCACCTCATCCGAATTGCAGCGCAGTCTACCACCTTTTGGTACAACCCTACACCCTTGGTATATTAAAGTCGCTCAGGCAGCACAGCTTTGGCTTGCAGCGCACGATGACTTCGGAACAACAGCTCGTGCCGCACCGATGCCAAGCAGCATGCCGCGGCGTGCCCGCATGCCGTCGAAATGCAGGCCCCACCGCACCGATCCCGCATACTGCGCCCGACAGTATCGTCTGGACCATCGCAAACCCCCGGCGGGAGGCCGGCAGAGTCTCGTCATTACGCGCGACGCTGCGGATGCAGCGAAAAGTTGAACCGCGCTGTCGGTCCGGACAGCTGCCCGAGAACCTGCCGCCGGAACACCCGATCCTTGTCTTCGAACCTTTTGTCAGGGGCTCCCACCCGTCGATGAGGCAAAATCGCGCCCTGCCGATTGCGTTGACGCCGGAGCCGCGGATTCGGGTCGCGGACCGGGCGCTTGCAGCTCTTGCCAAGGCGGCCCTGGGATATATCGCGTCTCGTTCTCTGGATTGTCCGTCGCGCCGACCGCGACGGTTTGCACCATTGCTCCGGCTTCCGGCTTCCGGCGCGAACGCCTGACGCTGTAGGTCTGTCGCCGCTCCTCGGCGACTTCCAGGCCGTCTATTGCCGACGCGACCAATGCGAGGCGGTCCTCGATTTGCTTCATACGCCTCCAGGTGGAAAGCAAGGCCAATGAAACGAGGACGCAATAGGCGAGAAGAGCGGCGACCGCTCCCGCCCAATTCTCGATACCCAACAAAAGCAACATGACAGTGCCGATAATGACGGCAAGGGTCCCGTAGCCCAGCTGCCGGCCCTTAAGAAGAAGCATCAGCGGCAGGGTTGCCGCCAGCAGAAGAATGACCCCGGGACCGTCGAGCACCCAACCTGCAAAACTCGGAACGACTTCGCTATAAGTGTCCATGTCAACCTCAGAACTGCCGAGGCCGGCCGCTTCTCTCATCGTCAGGAGCATCCTTGACGATCGTAGCGTTGTAGTGGACCTCCCTGAAGGGCGAGAGGAAGGTGTCTCGGCGACTTCTTAAAGCTCGGAGAGGCATACGGGGTAGACCAGATCGACCTTTAGCCGAGTTACTACTCAATAATGGTA
Source organism: Mesorhizobium sp. M1A.F.Ca.IN.020.03.2.1 (assembly GCF_004023205.1). Taxonomy (NCBI): domain Bacteria; kingdom Pseudomonadati; phylum Pseudomonadota; class Alphaproteobacteria; order Hyphomicrobiales; family Phyllobacteriaceae; genus Mesorhizobium; species Mesorhizobium sp. M1A.F.Ca.IN.020.03.2.1. Next base: position 48,020 of record NZ_RZSV01000001.1, read on the forward strand.
ATGGCGGCGATGTCCGCGAAGCTGATATGTTTCTGCCTTACCGGTGACGCGATCGGTGAGTGGGCGCAGAAGAGCGATTTGGACATGTCGGCGGGACACCAACCCTTACGATTCATGCGTTTGAGAGCGCATAACGGCTAGCTGCCCGACCCATTTTGAAATGAACGCCATTCAGCCGACGCTGAAGGGCTGGGAGTTGTGCTGTCGATCGTGAGGATTCGGGAAATGGCCAGTCCAACTGATAATCCGAGGATGATTCGGGAATTCCTGCCCCTCGACGTCAGGGAAGTCTTCGATTTCTTTCTTCGTCGGTGGAAGCTGGTGTGCGGAATTGCCGTCATCACTTTCACACTGTTTATGGCTGCCGCATATACTCTTCCGACAACATACACCGGCGTCTCTCAGATATTGCTCGACGCTCCGATCGACTATATGACTCCACAGGATTACTCCAATTCCGATTTTTCTGACAATCCAACATTCATTGAAAGTCAGATCGCTGTCTTGAGGTCTGCGTCACTTCTTCAGCAGGTCGTCGACAGCCAAAAGCTGGCGGAAGACCCCAAGATAGGACCGGGAGCATTGATATGGCTCCAGAACGCGCTGGGAGTTTCGCGCGTCGGGCTTGGCAACGTCATTGAGCTTGATGTAGGCGCTTACGATCCGGAAAAAGCGGCATCGCTCGCGAACGCGATTGCCCAGGCCTATGTGGCAGATCGAATAAGGTCCCGTTACGAAGGGGTCCAGAAGGCCTCCTCGTGGCTCAGCGATCGGGCCGCCTATCTGCGAGCGGAGCTCAGCCGCTCGGAGCAAGCTGTCCAGAAGTTTCGGATCGATCACAATCTAGTAGCGACGCAGGCGGGCAGCTTGACTGACCAGCAACTGTCCGAGTTGAACGTCGCCCTAATCAATGCTCGCGCCGAGTTGTCCGAGAAACGTTCGCAATATCAGCAAGTTAGCAAGGTACAGGCTGCCGGAGGCGACATCCAGTCGATTCCGGACGTGCTGCAGTCGGTGGTGATTAACGCGCTCAGGGCTCAGCTCTCCGGAGTGACCCGGCGGGAAGCCGACCTCAAATTGAAGTATGGCGAGCGGCATCCCGAGGTCTTGTCCGCTCAGGCCGAGCGCCGCGACATCGAGGGACAGATCGCCGCCGAAGTCCAGCGCCTGATCGGCAATCTGAAGAACGAGGTCGACGCGGCCGAAGCTCGGGAGGCTTCTCTGGCTCGCGCCCTGGACTCGGTATCCAACCGCTCCGAAATCGAAGGTCAGGTTGGCGTCCAGTTACGCGATCTGGAGAGGATCGCGGCCGCGAACAAGGAACTCTTCGAGACGTTCCTGTCGCGCGCCAAGCTCACCGAGGAGAAATCCACCCTCCTCAACAGCGGCGTGCGTGTAATCACCGATGCCAGCGTTCCTGGCGCTCCGAGCTTCCCAAACAGGCCTCTTTTTGCGGCTTTGGGTGTGGTTTTCGGCATCTTCTTCGGGGGCGCCGGCGCCGTTCTGCGTGAACTCTTCGCTTCCGGCTTCATGGCAAAGAAGCAGATCGAGGAAGAATTGGCCGTTCCGGTTCTTGCGTCGATGCCAAGGATGTCAGGCTGGTCGAAAGACGTCCATGCTCAGCCTGTGGCCTATCTCGAGCGCAAACCGCTCTCCAGGTACAGCGAAGCGGTGCGGCGGCTTCGCCTCGGTATCCAGGCCACGCCGGAACTGGACCGTTCGCCGCGCCTGGTGCTCGTGACATCGGCGATGCCCGGCGAAGGCAAGACAACGCTGGCATTGAGCCTGGCTTGCTCGGCGGCTGCCGACGGCGAACGGGTTCTGGTCATCGACGCGGACTTGCGCCTCTCGGCCGCCACGGCCTTCTTCGGCATGGCTGACAAGGTCGGATTGGTCGATCTCCTGACCTTGCCGGTGAAGGCCGCAAACGCGATCCATCTGGACGAACGCTCGGGCATATCCATGCTGCCCGCAGGAGCAAGAACCCGCAACCCGCCTGCCCTTCTTGCTTCGGCGCGAATGCGCTCGCTGCTTGAAGAAGTTCGGGGAAAATTCGACACGGTGATCATTGACGCACCACCCGTCGGACCCGCGGCCGATGCCTCGATCCTGGCCAGGCATGTCGACAAGGTCGTCTTCGTCGTGAGGTGGCGGGAAACCTCGCGCGAAGCCGTTGCCGAAGGAATTCGACATCTTGGCGATCGGTCCAAGCTTGCGGGCATTGCCCTGACGATGGTGGACGAACCAAAGCTGCCCAGATACGGCCGTTACACGTCGCTCGAAAGCAGTGTCTCGGACAGTTACTACCTCAATTAGGGAAAGACACAGTATTGCGTCATGCTGCACACTAACTCCTGCAACAACGGTTTTCCTGACTCGGCGGACAAAAGTCACGGCGGCGAAGCTGCGCGCTGGTGCGTGGTCCAGACGCACCAGCATTCCGAGAGCCTTGCCGAGCGGCACCTGCTATCGCAGAACTTCCGGACCTATCTGCCCAAGCGCAGGCGAACCGTCCGGCACGCCCGCAGGGTCAGGACCGTCTCCAGCGCGTATTTCGACTGCTATCTGTTCGTCTCCCTGGCTGTCCATCAGCAGAGTTGGTACCCGATCAACTCGACCGTGGGCGTCCGAAAGCTCGTCATGAGCAAGGGCATGCCGGTACCGGCGCCTTATGGGGTGGTTGAATCCTTGATATCGGCAACCGATGAGGACGGGATTTTGCACCCGGACATCCTGTTGAGGCCGGGCCAGAAAATCAGGATCATAGACGGGCCATTTTCGGACCAGCTCGGGATTCTTGATCATGTCGGAAGCGCCGGAGCGGTCAGAATCCTTCTCGACATCATGAACCGGTCTACTCCTATCACTATTGATCGGGACAAGTTGTCGATAGTGTCTTGAAACTACCCGGTGAGTTTTTACTCACCGCTTTCGTTACACAGATGCCGAAATACTCGGCAGGGAGTGATGAGTTGGCACCCAATTCACCCTCGGTGCGGTAGCCTGCGAAGGTGATGTCAGAACCTGCGGGCCGGCACTGAGACGATTGGTCGTTCGACATCCCAGGAACACCAGCCCACCGAGGGGCTTGGACTTACCGCACGCCAGTTCCACGACGTTTCCGGCGACGACGAGCGGGTGACGCTCGCCCGCGACCAATCACGAGAAATCTCTTGCAAACACCACGCAAGTCCAAATCGGCAGCCTTCCCTCCGGCCGCGGCCGGAGACCTTCGGGATCGTCTGCAGCCGCAGCAGTATCGACGCTGGGCTACGGAGGCCAAGGCGGAGATCGTGGCGGAAACGTTGGCGCCGGGAGCGAATGTTTCAGCGTCGGCGAAGACTGTTGGCGCGGGCGCATTGGGCAGCCACTCAGGTGCAGCGCCGTATCAAACTGACGGAGACACTCCTTTCAGGCCGATCGAAACGGCGCCGGCACTGCCGATTGCCAGCGAACTGTTTCGAGCACTCAATGAAGCTGGCGTGAGGTACGGAATTATTCAGGATCTCGCGTCCGTGCACGACGGATTTGCCGGCCGGGATGATCTGGATGTCCTTTTGGACAAGCATGACTACCCGCTCTTCTGCTCTATCGTCTGTCAATTGCACGGCCGGCGCGGCGTGAGCCTCTCCTGCTACGATAATGTCTGTGCCGGCAGAGAAGACTGGTTCCTGCCTGACTTCACGCATGGCCGCTATCTCCATCTCGACATGCATATCGGTGCCCGCGTCGGCCGGGAATTTCGCAAGCGCTATCCGGCTTTCGATTATGCGGCGATCACGCGATGGGAGGCGATTTGCGTCGACGGAGTATCGGTTCCGGTGGTCTCTCCCGAAGACGAGCTTCGAATAGCGATTGCCCGCTTCGCCTTCCGCGCCTCGGCGCTTCCATGGAGGCAATGGATCACCCTCGACGAGGGTTGGAAGCAGCACTTTGCGCGCCTGCCGTCCACGTCGGACGAGCACGGCTTGCAGGTCGTCGACTGCACGTTTGACGGCGCAAGAACGGTGCGCTGCAGGTTCCTGCAAAGCGCCGACGGCTTGACCGCCCACCGCGGAGATCTGGCTAGGCTGCGGCGTTCGATCCGCGAAATGTGTGGCTATACGGGACGCCCCGCTATCGCCGATGCGGCGGTCCATCTGGTGCGCAAGACCTGCTATCTCGCCCTGAGATCCCTCCACCGCTTGATGCCGGGGCGCTTTCCACCGAAGAGACGGCCCGCAGCTGGTGGATTCGTGGTGGCCTTGATAGGTCCCGATGGCATGGGCAAGAGCACTCAGGCTACCTGGCTGAGGCAGATATTCGGGTGGAAATTCGGATGTGCCCAAGTCTATGTCGGAACTGGCGATGGCAATGGATGGCGGCTTCGCAAGGCACTGCAGGCCGTCGTCTCTCCCCATAGACGGCGCCTCAAGTCCCTGGCCCAGAACGATGGCAACGATTCCTCCGGCCGGGCTTGGTCGAAGGGAGGATTTGTCGCTGCCGCGTTGGCGTTTTGGGCGGTTTTGATCGCGTTTGAGCGATACGCTGTAGTGAAACGCGCACATCGATGGTCGACGCGCGGCATGATCGTCATTTGCGACCGGTGGCCGCAGGCGCTCGGCAGGGGATATCTGGACGGGCCGACCATTCCCGCTCGCCTGTTCTCCGTCCCAGGCCTGTCAGTTCTCGCCCGGCTTGAGCAGCGACTCTACGAGAAGATGGCGGAACGCCGCCCACACCTCGTTTTGCACCTCGTTTCAGACTTTGCGGTCTCCGAACAGCGAAAGCCCGGGGACATCAGGAAAGAAGCGTTCGACGCGCGGCTATCGCTGATGGCGGAACTGCGGGCGAAGGACAAGGATATCCGGACCGTTGACGCTAGCGCCGGCATAGAGGCCGTCGGCCAAGAGTTGTTCAGGCATATCTGGCGGTCTCTCTGAGAGGCAAATCGGGCGGTCCAACCGTCCCGCATCATCCCCGACGTGCAGCTTTTACGCGATCGCACCGAACCACAGGCGAGCCCGGCCCGTGCCCCGAAAGCCGCGGAAGGCGCCCGGCGATACTCCCGCTCGATCCCCTCGATCTCCCGCCGCTTCGGATTTCATGTCCCTGAGGAACAAGCAAATGAAGATCGTCCATGTGATCACCAGACTGCTTCGAGCCGGCTCCGAGGAGAACACGTTGGCTTGCTGTCTCGCTCAGGCGCGGCACGGCCATGAAGTGCTGTTGGTTCATGGCGCGGAATACGACCCGAGGTTACGGGCATCCCTTGCCGGAGCCCTTCGACTGGTGACGCTGGAAAAACTCATCAATCCGATCTCGCCGTCCCGCGACGTTTCCGCCTTCAGGCAACTCACCCGCCTTATGCGTGATTGGCGGCCCGACATCGTGCACACCCATCAAAGCAAAGCCGGCATTGTCGGCCGCCTCGCCGCCAAGGAAGCCAATATCCCCGGCATCATACATGGCGTCCACATCTTGCCTTTCGTGCATGTCGGCCGCGGGCAGAGGCTGGTGTTCCTGGCCGCCGAACGCCTGGCCGCGAAGTTCACGCGCGCTTTCATCGATGTCAGTCAGGCTATGCGCGACATCTGCATCGCCAATCATCTGGGCAGCCCCGATCAGCACCATGTCGTCCATTCCGGCTTCGATCTGGCACGCTTCGCGAACGCGCGATGGCCGCAAGATCCGCATCTGCTCCTGGGGACGGCTGCCGGGGAGCCAAAGCCGCCGGTGGTTCTGATGTTGGCCGCGCTGGAACCGAGAAAACGCCACGTCGAGTTCATTGAGGCATTCGGCAAAGTCGTTGACCGAGTTCCAAACGTGCGACTGCTCCTCGCCGGTGACGGACCGGCGCGTTCGGACGTTGAATCGGCGATTGAACGATCCCGGTTCGCAAACAACATTCGCATGATCGGCTACCATAGCGAGCCCGAACGACTGATCAGCCTGGCGGACGTGTGCGTACTGACCTCGATGCGAGAGGGATTGCCTCGCGTCATGATGCAGTATTTGGCCGGCGGTCGAGCCAGCGTGGTCTCGCATTTGCCCGGCGTGGAAGAGGTTGTCCGCCATGGCGTGAACGGAATTGTGACCCCGGCCGAGGATGTGGGCGCCGCGGCGGCGGCTGTCGCCGGTCTTCTGGAGAACCAGCAGCACCGCACTCAACTGGCCGACGGCGCGAAACGCACCGACCTGTCGTCCTGGGGGCTGGACGCCATGTGCGAAAGCGTCGAGCAGATTTATCAATCCGTGCTGGAGCCCGCCCCTTCGGCCGCGAGGCCAAACGAGGCAAGAATTCGCGACCGCCTCGCCGGGCAAACCTTCGGGCTGCACGGATTTTGATCAGCCTTTGCTGCTCCGATGGAGTTCGCAATGCAGGCTTACTTCTCGAACCATAGGAAGAACCTCCTGTCACGCGCCCGCCGGCGAATGTCGGCGGGTCTCGATGGCAGCAGGCTAGACAACCGGAGTACCGACGATGCGTATGCGTGTTGACCAGCAATTTCCTTCCAAGCCTCTGCGCATGAAGGACTGGTGCCGACGGCTAATTTCCAACTTCGAACCCGCGGTCGGCAGCATGCTCGCAATGATCGGTGGGCTTGCCGTTGCCATTGTACTGCTCACCGCAAGTGCCTCCCGCGCGGATGGATACACCTTCGACACCGGTGACATCCTGCGTGTGTCCGTGATCGGCGAACAATCCTATCCGCTGGAGGTCGTGGTCGATGATCGGGGCTCGATCTCACTGCCAATGTTGGGTGATATCAAAGCGCGCGGCCTGACCACCGTTGCCCTCTCGCAAGCCATCCAGCAAGCATTTCAGCAGCAGAAGCTGATCCTCCAGCCGTTCGTGAAAGTGGAGATCGGACAATACCGGCCATTTTTTATCTCCGGAACGGTGGCCCACCCTGGATCCTATCCGTTTCAACCCGGAATAACGGTTCGCCATGCACTCGCCATAGCAGGCGGGTTTCGCGCCAGCGCTGTGGGCAACACGGAGCCGGCCCTGGAAATAGCTGATCTGCGAAGCGCGCGCTCAAACCTGGCGCTTGAAGAATATCGACTGAAGGTCCGTCTTGCCCGGCTTCAGGCGGAAAGTCGACTGGAAAAGTCCTTCGTCGCTCCTCCCGATTCGCCCGTCGAGTTTGGCGGGCAATTGATTGACGGCATCATCGCGTCCGAACAGCAGCAGCTGGACGCCCGCCTTGCCGCGTATCGGGATGACGTTTCCTACCTGGAGGCCTCGCTGGATCGGGCGAAGAAGGAAGCGGCCATGCTAGCCGCGGCCAGAGAAGAACGTGAAAAGACCGCGAACATCCAACTGCAAGAACTGCAGTCTGCCCGGTCTCTGCGGGAAAAGGGTTTGATAACGAACTCGAATGTGTTGACGGCGGAACGAGCACATACCAGCTATCGGGCTGAACTGGCGCAGACGGAATTGCAGCAGGAACAGGCGCAGCAGGCGATGCTGAACGCTGAAAGCGAGCTGCGAAAGAAGCACCAAAGTCACGAAATGGAATTGATCGGCCAGACCCAGGACGCGCAAGTTGAGCTCGGAAAAATCCAAAGTCAAATCAGATACGTGGCCGACAAGCTTCTCTTTATCTTCACTTACGGCGAACAGAGAACCTTCGACGACCTGCAGGGCTCGGTGAGGATTTCCATCTTCAGGCGCGACCAGAAGATCGCCCACGACATCGTCGCCGATCAAAACACGGAAGTGAGAGCCGGCGACGTCATCGAGGTTTCCGTCGTGGCCAACAAGGGGTTCTACGCTCCGGACTCTGGTATCTCTCCCAAAGTGCAAAATCCGGCCGTCCAGCGCAGCATGGTCGGCCAATAGAGCAGCAGATATCTTCGGAATTTTGACGTGATCTTTGGCACAGCATTGACGGCCTTTGGAGCGCGTCCCCGCCGGGCGAATTTCCATGCCAAGACGAAGCAGCGGCCGCCAAAGCGCCCCCGCACAACTGCGCGCCGCAAGAAGTCGAGCAAGGCCCCGCGCCGCCGCCTCATCGTCCGACTTCCCGCTGCAATCCTGCTCCTCCTCGCCGCCGCGCTTGCGGGTGCGGAGTTTCTGCCACGCTTTGTTGATCTCGCCAGGGTTTCGCAGACGCGACCCTGGACGGACCTCGTGGCTGGCTGGCGCTATTTTTACGACCTGCAGGCCCTGCTGGCCGGTCCGGGCGCCCTCCAGGTTTTCGTGGCGGTCGTGGCCCTTGGTCTCCTCATGGCAGCCGTCCGCAGCGCAAGGCGGAGACGAAGAAGCGACTTGCCCGGCGCATTCGCGAACGCCGGCGCCCCGTCCTCGACCAAGGAACCGGCGCCCGGCTCCGAACTGGCCAGTGCGTTGCGCTCCTGCAAGGCAGCCTTCGCGGGCGTTGCAGTTTTCAGCGGCGTGAGCAACATCCTCATGCTGACCGGCGCAATGTTCATGTTGGAGGTCTACGACAGGGTGCTGCCGAGCCGCAGCGTCCCCACTCTGATCGCCATGGCAATACTGGCCGGCGTTCTGTTTGCCGGGCAGGCGGTCATCGACCTCGTGCGCGCCCGCATCATGAACCGGATCGGTGCTGAGTTGGACGAAGCGGTTGGGGGACGCGTATTCACCGCCGTTTCGAAATTGCCCCTGTACATCGGCCAGCAGGGAGATGGATTGCAGCCGCAACGCGATCTCGACAACATCCGTACTTTTCTGTCGAGTGCCGGGCCTGGCACCCTGTTCGATCTTCCCTGGCTGCCCTTCTATCTGGCGATCATCTGGAGCCTTCATCCGACCCTCGGGACAACCGCCGCTTGCGGCGCGTTGGTGCTGGTGACGCTGACGGTCGCCACGGAGATCCTCACACGCAGACCGATGGGCGCCGCGGTTCTAAGCAGCGTGAGGCGCAACAGCTTGGCCGAGGCCAGCCGGCGCAACGCGGAGGTGCTTCAGGCGATGGGCATGGGCAGGCGCCTGCACGACCACTGGCGCGAAGCGAGCCGCGAGCATCTTGCGCTGCAACAGCGTGTCAGCGACATCGTTGGCGGTTTCGGCAGTTTCGCTCGTGCGTTGCGACTGATGCTTCAGTCGGCGATGCTGGGTGTGGGCGCCTGGCTTGTGATCGAGGGCGAGGCGACCTCCGGGATCATCATCGCCGGCTCCATCCTTGTAGGCCGTGCGCTGGCGCCCGTCGATCTTGCCATCGCCCATTGGCGCAACTTCGTCGGGGCGCGACAGAGCTGGAGCAGGCTGAGCAAATTGCTCGCCCGGTTGCCGCAGGACGCTCAACCGATGGCGCTTCCGGTGCCCGGGTCGAAGTTGACTGTGGAGCGCATCGCGATCGGTGCGCCGGGCGCGCAACGCATCATCGTGCAAGGTGTGGAATTCAGCCTGGATGCCGGCTCGGTGCTAGGCATCATAGGACCAAGCGGTTCCGGCAAATCGAGTCTGGTTCGCGGGCTGGTCGGCGCATGGCGACCGCTGGCGGGCCGTATCAAGCTGGACGGCGCCGCTCTCGACCAGTGGTCGTCGGAGCGGCTGGGCCGCTACATAGGCTACCTTCCGCAAGACGTCGAACTGTTCGCGGGAACGGTTGCCGACAATATCGCGCGCTTCGATCCCGGGCCGGACCCGCAGGCCATTGTCGCAGCCGCCCGCGCCGCGGGCGTCCACGAGCTCATCATCGGTCTCCCCAATGGCTACGAGACGCAGATCGGAGAGGGCGGAACCGCGCTTTCAGCCGGCCAGCGTCAGCGCATTGCGCTGGCGCGCGCGCTGTATGGCGATCCGTTCCTGGTGGTCCTCGACGAACCCAACTCCAATCTCGATGCCGAAGGTGAAATGGCACTTGCCGCTGCCATCCTCGCAATCAAGGCCCGCGGCGGCATCTTAGCGATTGTGGCGCATCGGCCGAACATTCTCAGCACAGTGGATTTCCTGCTCGTGATGAAAGAAGGCCAGACGCAGATGTTCGGCACCAGGGAAAGCGTTCTGTCGACACTCTTGCCCGCGCCACAGACCGTGACCGCAGGCCTGCAGCCGGTTTTCAAGCTCACCCCGACACCGCGTTGATGGCTGACCCGGAATGGAAATGGGGAAATGACAGCTGCCCTTTCGAACGTGTCGCTTTTGAACCGACGGTCGATCCGTCGCAATCTCCTGGGTGGCACGACCATCGTCGCATTGCTCGTCGGCGGAATGGGAGTCTGGGCCGGGACGGTGGATATTTCGGGAGCGGTGATTTCGCACGGCACGGTGGTCGTCGACAGCAGCGAAAAGAAGGTTCAACACCCGACCGGCGGTGTGGTCGGCAAGATTTTTGTGCGCGACGGCGACCGCGTCAGGGCCGGAGACGTTCTGGTCCAGCTCAGCGACACCGTTCCGCGTGCCAGCCTGGCCTACGTGACGAAGAACCTGGATGAGCTCTATGCGCGAAAATCCCGGCTCGAGGCCGAGCGTGACGGCAGCGAGCGCATCACGCTTGCTCCGATGCTTGTCGCGAGAATGAACGACCCTGAGATAGCTGCCACGGTGGCGAGCGAACAGCGGCTGTTCGAGCTTCGTCGAACCGAGGTGTCTGGCAACAAGGCGCGCCTGCGCGAACGCATCGAGCAGTTCGGGAAGCAGATCGAAGGCTATTCGGCGCAGGAATCGGCAAAGACGAAGGAGATCAAGCTGATCAACGACGAGCTCGTCGACATACGCAGTCTTGTCGAAATGAAACTCACCCTCAAATCGAAGCTGACCGAATATGAACGTGAGGCAACGCGCATCGAGGGTGAGCGGGCGCAACTTGTGTCGAGCATTGCGCAGGCAAAGGGAGCGATCGCCGAAATCGAGCTGCAGATCCTGCAGCTGGACAAGGAGTTTTCCAGCGAGACCGGGAGCGATCTGCGCGATGTCGAGGCCAAGATCGCCGAGTTCGAGGAGCGCAAGGTCGCCGCCGAGGACCAGCTGTCGCGCATTGATATTCGCGCCCCCGCCAGCGGCACGGTCCATCAATCCGCAGTCCATACCGTTGGCGGCGTGATTGGCGCGGGGGATCCGATCATGCTGATCGTGCCCGACACCGATGCTCTCGCGGTCGAGGTAAAGGCCGCACCCCAGGACATCGATCAGCTCTCGATCGGTCAGCGCGCGCTTCTTCGCTTCACGGCTTTCAACGTCCACACCACGCCCGAAACGGAAGGTATGGTCTCCATGATCGCGGCAGACGTGACGCGCGATCAGCATACCAACGAAATCTACTACACGGTGCGCATCACCCCCGACCCCCACGAGCTGAAGAAGCTTGGAGCGCTCTCGCTGGCGCCCGGCATGCCGGTGGAAGCGTTCATACGGACTGGCGACCGCAAGGTGCTCTCATACCTGATGAAGCCTTTGACGGACCAGATGATGCGTGCGTTCAGAGACCAGTAGCAGCGCGTTGTCGTGCGCATCCGTGCATCCTGGTTGACCTTTAGCGATAGGGGCTTGTCATGACGACAGCAGAGTTGAAACCTCCGATTTTTCTGATTGGCAACTACCGGTCGGGCACCACCATCACGCAGAAATTGATCGGGCTGCACCCGGATGTCGTCACCTGGTACGAGCCAAAAACATTGTGGCTCTATGCCGATCCGGCGCGCCGGCATGACGAATTTGTCAAAGCCGATGCCAGCGAGAAGGTCGTGCGCTACATTCGCAACCGGTTCCTCGACTATCAGCTGCGGAACGGCAACCGGCAAATCATGGAAAATACGCCCGCCAACGTCTTGCGCGTGCCATTTATCCACCAGATATTCCCAGAAGCTATATTTCTATATATTACAAGGAATCCGTTTTCCTATATAAGCTCCATGGAACTTAAGTGGCAGCGCGCAAAAAGTTTCAAAGGTCTTCTGCGACTATTGAAAGAAACGCCGGCCACACAAGTCCATTACTACGTGGGAGACGTCGTAAAGCAGATAGTCGCCAAGAGGATATTACACAGAAAATACACGTCGATCTACGGACCGCGCTACAAGGGAATAGATCGGGATTTGCAGGAGCATCAAAAATTGACAGTGATCGCGCGCCAGTGGGCGCGCGGCAATCGAATGGCCCGAGAGGATCTCGCCAGGCTGGGCGAAGGCCGCGTGCTGTCGTTTCGCTATGAGGATCTGATACAGGATCCCGAGTTGGTCTTGCGCCGTATCTATGAACATTGCGGGCTGCATTGCTCTGACGACATCCTTCGCGTGGCGAAGGAGATGATCGATCCCGGCCGCCAGCAGAAGTGGCTGCGCCTGGATGCGAACGAACTGGCGGCGATCATCCCCGAGGTGCGGGATGAGATGGGATTCTACCGCTACGAGATCCCCCCGTCCCTTCTCGTCGGGCATGGCTCGCGGCCCACGCGGGCGCCGTTGGCGTTTCAGCATGGCCATCCGAATATCCCCTCCCCCCGCTGAGCGGTTCCGGGGAGATGCATGGCCGCCCTTCTTTGGTCGGTCGAGTAAGCAAGGCGGCATGTGGAGATTGGCGTGAGCGACATCCGGCGCGGGCTGGCAAAACGCAGTGTCGTAGGCATGTTCTGGACGGGCCTGTCCATGGGCGCCTTGGCGGTTGCCGAGCTTGTCGCCCTCGTCCTCCTGGCCCGGTTGCTCTCGCCCAACGAGTTCGGTCTCTACTCCGCGGCACTGATCGTCATCAAGTTTTCGGCCATCTTCCAGGGCCTCGGCATCACGCCTGCGATCGTGCAGCGACCTGTACTGGAGGAGCGGCATCTCCGGGTCGGATATACCCTGTCGCTCTTCCTTGGGCTTACCGTAACCGCTCTGGTATGGGCGTTGGCACCCGCTATTGCCGGTCTTCTTCGCCTGCCCGAGCTCACTCCGATCGTGCGTGCGGTCTGCTTCATCTTTCTTTTCCAAGGAGCCTCCATGGTGGCGCTGGCCTCGGCCCAGCGTGCCTTGCGGTTCCGTTGGCTCGCGCTTGTCGACGCGGTCGCTTTCGCCATCGGCTACGTGGTCGTCGGTCCAGTGCTGGCTTGGCTCGGCTTCGGTATCTGGGCACTTGTCGCAGCGATCCTGGTCCAGCAGTTGGTCCGCACGATCGTGCTGCTCGTCGGCCAGCGGCACCCGATGCGGCCGTTGCTCGAGCGGAGCGCGATTTTCGAACTGCTCTATTTTGGCGGCGGCTTCACCATTGCGCGGGTCTGCAACTACCTTGCCACTCAGGTGGACAGGCTTGTCGTGGGCCGCTATCTCGGCGCCGATGCGCTCGGTGTCTACGGTTTGTCGTCCCAACTCATGACCACTCCGGCGGTGATCGTCGGCCAGGTTCTCGATCGCGTGCTGTTCCCCACCATGGCGCTGGTCCAGGAAGAGCCCGTCAGGCTTGCGCGCGCTTATCGCAGCGCGGTCGCCGGTTGCAGCCTGCTTGTCCTGCCGGCCAGCGTGGTGGTGGCGATCGTCGCACCCGAATTGGTTCGGGTCATTCTCGGACGGGGCTGGGAGGGCGTGGTCGGCCCCCTCCAGATCCTGGCGTTCAGCATGCTGTTCCGCACGAGCTACAAGCTTAGCGATTCCGTCTCGCGGGCAACCGGAACGGTTTACGCCCGGGCCTGGCGCCAGGCTGTTTTCACCGTCGGTGTCTGCATCGGAGCCTTCATAGGGCAATTCTGGGGCGTGGAAGGGGTGGCGTTCGGTGTCGGCCTGGCATTCGGGGCCAATTTCTTTCTCATGGCGCAGCTGAGTCTCCGCGTGACCGGGATGACGTGGGCGAATTTCTTCCTTGCGCACCTGCCTGGCGTCGCGCTCGCCGGCGTTGTCGGAACCGGTATCTGGGCGTTCGTGGACTGGCTTCGCGCCCTCCATCTATCGCCTCTTCCGCTGCTCATCGATACGGCATTGCTGGCCTCTGTGGGGGGCTTGCTGTTGTGCTGGCTCCTGCCGTCGCTGTTCCTTGGGCGGGAAGGCCTGTCACTGTTGCGCCTGCTCGCGGCAGTCGTGCCCGCATGGCCAAGACTGAGGCAGGCAACAGACTGATCAGCGGCGGAACTCGAGGTCAGTTCCCAGGATCACCTTCTTCACGCGCAACGACGCCATCGCCTTGCTCGATCATGGGCTCAGCCTGACGCCCGATCGGGCACCGGGAGATTCCGTCGTTGCGGAGGAAATTTACGAGAGGAGACCGACTATGGCTGAACTATTCGAAGCGCGGCTGGCGGCCGCGGGCGATGATGTCGAGGAGAAAGGTTCCGGCTCGATTTCGACCAATGTCGACGATCTGGAACTGGGCTTTGCCAGCACGACCCGCCAGACGGTCGGCCTCCGCTTCACCGGCGTCGATATCCCGCAAGGCGCGATCATCACCAGCGCCTACATCCAGTTCCAGGCCAATGAGGTGAAGACCGGCGCGACCTCGCTGCTGATCAAGGGCCAGGACACCGACGACGCAAGCGCCTTCACCAGCACCAGCTTCAATGTATCGTCACGGGCAACGACCGACGCGTCGGCGACTTGGACGCCGGCCCCGTGGACCACGGTGGGCGAGCAGGCCCTGGCCGAGCGCACGCCCGACCTCACGGCTATCGTCCAGGAGATCGTCAGCCGCTCGGGCTGGGCGGCGGTCAACGATATGGCGTTCCTGATCACAGGCACCGGCACGCGCACAGCCGATTCCTACGAGTACAATCCGACCAGCGCGCCGCTGCTGCACATCGAATATGTCTTGCCCGGATCCGGAAGTCCGGTGGCCTTCAACACGCCTGCCGATGCCGATCCCACTGCCAACCAGATCGCCGAGCTCGCCGCGGCGGGAGCGCCGACCGGGATCACCGCTTCGGCCACGGATCCCGACGCCGGCGCGACCGTCACCTACAGCCTCAACGACTCGCGTTTCGACATCAATGCCAATACCGGCGTCATCACGCGCTCGGGCACAGGCACGCTCGACTTCGAAACCCAGTCGTCCATCAATCCGACGGTGACGGCAATCTCTTCCGACGGCAGCACCGCCACCACGAGCTTCACCCTCGATGTCCTCGACAGCCCGGAGCCGATCGCGTTCAACACGCCGCCGGATGCCAACACCGCGGCCAACCAGATCGGCCAGAACGCTGCCGCCGGCACCGCCGTCGGCATCACCGCTTCGGCCACGGATCCCGATGCCGGCTCGACGGTCGCCTACACGATCGACGACACGCGGTTTGCCATCAGTTCCAGCACCGGCGTCATCACGCGATCAGGTACCGGCACGCTCAACGCCCAGTCCGAGCCGTCTGTCAACCTCACCGTCACCGCCACCTCGTCGGACGGGAGCGTCGTCACGCACCCCTTCACCGTCGCCGTCACGGCCGGCCAACAGCCTGTGGCCTTCAACACTCCGCCCGACTCCAACCCCGGTGCCAACCAGATCGCCGAGCTCGCCGCGGCGGGAGCACCCACGGGCATCACCGCTTCGGCCACCGATCCCGATGCCGGCTCGACGGTCACCTATAGCCTCAACGACACGCGCTTCGCCATTGATGCCAATACCGGCGTCATCACGCGCTCGGGCACAGGCACGCTCGACTTTGAAACCCAGTCGTCGATCGACCTGACGGTGGCGGCAACCTCTTCCGACGGCAGCACGGCCAACAAGGTCTTCACCCTCGCCGTCCTCGACAGCCCGGAACCGGTTGCGTTCAACACGCCGCCCGATGCCAACACCGCGGCCAACCAGATCGGCCAGAACGCTGCCGCCGGTACTGCCGTCGGCATCACCGCTTCGGCCACGGATCCCGATGCCGGCTCGACGGTCACCTACAGTCTCAACGACCCGCGCTTTGCCATCAATCCCAGCACCGGTGTCATAACACGCTCGAGCACCGGCACGCTCAACGCCCAGTCCGAGCCGACGGTTGCGCTCACGGTCACCGCGACCTCGTCGGACGGCAGCACCAACACCCACGCCTTCAATGTTGACGTCACCGGCGGCAGCACGCCTGGGACTTTCGAGGCCAGGGTGGCGGCCGCAGGCGACGATGTCGAGGAGAAAGGTTCCGGCTCGATTTCGAGCAACGTCAGTGATCTGGAACTGGGCTTTGACGGCTCTACCCGCCAGACGGTCGGTCTCCGCTTCACCGGTATCGACATCCCGCAAGGCGCGATCATCACCAGCGCCTACATCCAGTTCCAGGCCAACGAGGTGAAGACCGGCGCGGCCTCGCTGCTGATCAAGGGCCAGGACACCGACGACGCAAGCCCCTTCACCAGCACCAGCTTCAATGTATCGTCACGGGCAACGACCGACGCGTCGACGGCTTGGACGCCGGCCCCGTGGACCACGGTGGGCGAGCACGTCCAGGCCGAGCGCACGCCAGACCTCACGGCTATCGTCCAGGAGATCGTCAGCCGCTCGGGCTGGGCAGCGCTCAACGACATGGCGTTCCTGATCACCGGCACCGGCACGCGCACCGCCGATTCCTACGAATACAATCCCGCCAGCGCGCCGCTGCTGCACATCGAATATGTCTTGCCGGGATCCGGAAGTCCGGTGGCCTTCAACACTCCTGCCGATGCCGATCCCACTGCCAACCAGATCGCCGAGCTCGCCGCGGCGGGAGCACCGACCGGGATCACCGCTTCGGCCACCGATCCCGATGCCGGCGCGACCGTCACCTACAGCCTCAACGATGCACGCTTCGCCATTAATTCCAATACCGGCGTCGTCACGCGCTCGGGCACAGGCACGCTCGACTTCGAAACCCAGTCGTCCATCAATCTGACAGTGACGGCAACCTCTTCCGACGGCAGCACCGCCACCAAGAGCTTCACCCTCGGTGTCCTCGACAGCCCGGAGCCGATCGCGTTCAACACGCCGCCGGATGCCAACTCCGGGGCCAACCAGATCGGCCAGAACGCTGCCGCCGGCACTGCCGTCGGCATCACCGCTTCGGCCTCGGATCCCGATGCCGGCTCGACAGTCACCTACACGATCGACGACTCGCGCTTTGCCATCAATTCCAGCACCGGGGTCGTCACGCGCTCGGGCACCGGCACGCTCAACGCCCAGTCCGAACCGACGATCAATCTCCAGGTGACAGCGACGTCGTCCGATGGCAGCAGCGCCACGAGCACCTTCACTGTCAGCGTCACGGCCGGCCAACAGCCCGTGGCCTTCAACACTCCGCCCGACTCCAACTCCGGCGCCAACCAGATCGCCGAGCTCGCCGCGGCGGGGACACCGACAGGGATCACCGCTTCGGCCTCGGATCCCGATGCTGGCTCGACGGTCACCTACAGCATCAACGACACGCGCTTTGCCATCAATTCCAGCACCGGTGTCATCACGCGTTCGGGCACAGGCACGCTCGACTTCGAGACCCAGTCGTCCATCAACCTGACGGTGACGGCGACCTCCTCCGACGGCAGCACCGCCAACAAGAGCTTCACCCTCGCCGTCCTCAACAGCCCCGAACCGATCGCGTTCAACACGCCGCCCGATGCCAATACCGCGGCCAACCAGATCGGCCAGAATGCCGCCGCCGGCACTGCCGTCGGCATCACCGCCTCGGCCAAGGATCCCGATGCCGGCTCGACGGTCACCTACACGATCGACGACTCGCGCTTTGCCATCAATTCCAGCACCGGCGTCATCACGCGATCGAGCAGCGGCACGCTCAACGCTCAGTCCGAACCGACGATCGATCTCCACGTGACAGCAACCTCGTCCGACGGCAGCATCGCCACGCACACCTTCACCGTCGGCGTCACCGCCACCCAGTTGCCGACATCCGTGACCTTGGCGCACACCATTCTGACTTCGCAGTGGTCACCGCCGAGCCCCGACCCAACCGATATCGTCTATATCTCCCACCTCGGCAAGCTGCTGGTGGCCGATAGTGAGGTGGAGGAGATGTCGATTTTCACGGGCAAGAATCTCTTCCAGATGAATCTGAACGGCACCCTGACGGGCACGCTCACCACCATCAATTTCTCGGATGAGCCGGCCGGGGTCACCTATAATCCGGCGAACCACCATCTCTTCTTCTCGGACGATACCGGCACGAAGAGCGTCTACGAGTTGAACCCGGGCAACGATGGGCTTTACAACACCTCCGACGATATCGTGACCTCGTTCAGGACCGCCGCGTTCGGCAGTACGGATGCGGAGAGTATTGCCTACGACACAAACCGCGGCGTGCTCTATCTCGAGGATGGCACAACCCATAGGATTTACACCATCGCTCCGGGCCAGAACGGCAGATTCGACGGCGTCCCAAGCACGGGGGGCGATGATGTCGTGACGAGTTTTTCTGAAGAGGCGCTCGGAACCCCTTCTGACGGGGGCATCGCGTATGATCCGGTCCACGACCTGCTTTATGTCATCGTGTCACGCACCTCCGTGGCAATGGTGACGCCAACCGGGGATCTGCTGGGCACACTCGACATCTCCGCCGCCAACGCGAAAAAGCCGGCGGGACTTGCCCTGGCGCCGAGCAGCGACGATCCGAGCCACCAAATGAGCCTCTATGTCGTCGATCGCGGCGTGGACAACGACTCGAATCCGACCGAGAACGACGGCAAGATCTATGAATTCCATTTGAACGATTGGCTGCTCGCCTGATCTGACAGGAACGATTTACGCTTGCGCCAACCCGGTCGCCGCCAACAAACAAAATACCCCGACCGCGGCGTGCCGCCAGCGATCGGGGTATCAAAATTGAAGCAAAGACGCGAAAGCGCGCCGCCGGGATCCATTTCCCCGCGACGCGCTTTTGGTTCTCAACGCTGCTTCAGCGACCCTGACGGTCAACCTTACGACTGGCCGGGAGGACCAATGTGAATATGATTGTTGTCGCCCCAGCCGTTGCCCGGGCGTGTTCCTCCCGATTTGGCGATCGCTCTCGAGTTCAGGCTGGTGCCGAGCAGAACCGTTATGGCCGGTGGAGTCACCGCCGCAAAACGCCCTGCCTTCTTGAGAAAGTCCCGGCGCGCCTGAGCCTCTGAAACGAGGACTTCCTGCGTCCTTTCCGAGCGTTTCGTGCTTTCGGTTGGCATGACGATTCTCCCATGCGGGTTCCAAAGTATCACAACAGCTTATGTTTCCCGATGCCAGGATACTAGTTCACCAAAAGGCTTAGATTTTCGCGCTTGGAAGCAAAAGCGTACGAGCGATGCGCCGCGCGAAATCGGACGAGCCCCCCCTCGCCGAACCCCTGGCGCTTAGAAACCGCCGCGTTCCCCAAATCAAATTCCCGGCCAGGCGCAACGGAGCGCCGATGATCGGGTGGGTTGCCGTGAAGACGCGCCTCCAGTGCTGGAAACGGACGATCGGGCGCCGCGCGCATCTTGCCGGGATCCTGGTTCCGAAGAAGTGATGCAAGGCCAGGAGCTGGGTATCCAGGGCATTGCGGGCGCTTCGGTCCGACATGGATGCCTGCAGCGCGCTCCAGTCCACGTTCTCGGTCTCCGCCAATTGCGCCAGGTCGTGAAGGTGCCTGAGATCAATCCTTCCGCGCCAATAGTCGCCCTCCTTAAACAGGTCGTGCACGATCCAGTGCAGAGCCCGGGACTGGGCAGTAGGAATATTCACCCACAAATCGTCGTGCTGGACGAGCTTGGGAGGTTCAAAGTCGATCGCCCGGCGCGCCCGGAGTTCCAGCATTCCGGCATCCTGCTCACGCGCCATGCCTCGCTCACCTGCCACCTCGACATAGCCGAGCTCTTCAAGGCAGATTTGGGCGGCCGCCGCTTTGGCCGGCTCCACGGCCAGATCGAGGTCGCTTGTCATCCTGCTGGGAGCCTGGCCGGCCGGCGCAAGGAACAAGGGAACAGCGCCCTTGAGCAGGAGCGGAACGATGCCGCGGCGATTGAGCGCCGCAACGGCTTCGCGCAGTTGCGCACGCAAGCGCAAGTTCCGCTCCCGATTGCAGTCGTGAACGAACCGGAGATACTCGTACACGTCCTGCGGTAGCCGGTGGATCTGGCCGGCGCGCGCGAGGGAGGAGAACAAATCCGGCGTGAGCAAAGTGCGATTGGCCAGGGCGATTACGGCGTGCCAATCGGCCCGGTCGGCCGGACTGCCGCGAAGTCCGGCGATCAGAGCCTCGAGCGCGTTGCCTCTGTGTCTCACCGGCATGCCTTCGTGATCAGCTCTACTGCATCATCGAGCTTCGAATAATTCAGGCAATAGGTGCCCGCCGATCCGATGACTTCGGTCAGAGTGTCGAAGGCACTGCCACTCAACTCTCGGCCGGGTGCGAACGCCCCGTTGAGCAGCACACGCAATGCGCTGGCCGGGTCGATCGGCTCGAGGCAAGCTTTCGCGTCGCGACCTCGACGAAGCTGGATTGCATAGCCGATTGGTATGGGAGAGGACGGCACGACCTCGCTGGGCACCGCAAACCGAACTCGCCTGCGGTCTGGCCGGCGACAAACCGGAACAGCGTCGAGATCGGGGTAGCGTTCGGCCAAAAGCGGCCATGCTCCTGCCTTGACGGCAGGCGCAAACGGCAGACCAATGCCATGTCCCCGGGAGTCCAACAGGGTCACATCGTCAGATACGAAACCGAACCCTGCATTGACCAGCGCCAGGGTCAACGTAGTCTTGCCTGCGCCCGGGTTGCCGCAAAGAAGCACGATGCGCTCATTTTTGAGAAGCGCAGCCGCGTGCAGAGCAAGTTCGTAGGCGCTGCGATCGAGGACCTCGATCAGCATTTGCCCTTTCACCATGACGGGCAGCTCGTCGGGCGCGCAGGAAAGAACCCAGTCGCCATCCCGGAACAGGTGGACCCGTCCTTCATGCTCGACCAGTTGGAACAGAATGTCGGCAGTCTCTCGTCGGACCTCGAGATGCCGGAACACGACGACCGCGGGAAAGGCGCAGGCTGCAGGATACTCGATGCGTACGGAAAGGCCCGCGATCGCGACGACCTGGCTCACAGCCTCTCGAGCCGACACAGACGGCGGTGCGTCGGGCCGTATCAAGCTCAGCCGCTGCCAATCCCTCAGCGCGGCCTCGACATGCCTGTTTGCCTCGATCCCATCGACGCCGGCGCGCGCCATCTCGGCCGAAATGGCGCGCGGCGATGTTCCCTCTTCCAGGGAGCGCCAGATCTCGGCGGCAGTATCGTTGACGGCGAAGATGGCCCGCTGGGAAGGACTGAACAGGATATTCTGCCCCCTGACGCGTGCCAGCCGTCCCTGGGTCACAAACGTGGCCGGGATATGAGCGGTGGAGCCTGGCGGCGCCGTTCCGTTACCCGCCTCGTGATTCATCGAGTAGTCCTCTCCCCCTCTGCCGGAACGCGACGGCGGTCCAACCTGTCGTTGCGAAACAGGTACGTTCAATGGGCGAAGCGACAAGCGTTTCGGCAGGAGTTCACTTCGCCCAACACAGCTAAGCAACCGAATGTTTTGCCCCCGAGTGCGACTTCTCACAGCGCTTCGTCGGAGAACCGGGCCACGTTCTGATGCGCCGCGACCCATTGCAGATGCGCCTTGTTCCAGTATTCGCGCGCGTCAGCGCCCGTCAGCACCTTGAAACCGGATGGCGGCAGCGGCAATTCCGAAGGAATTGGTTGGTCGGGCAGCCACAGCAACACGTTGTCCCGGCTTTCGATAGCCAGCCCCCAGGTTCTTTCCAGGCGACGGAGTCCACGCATGTTCACCGAAGCCAATGCGAAAACCGATCCCGTTATCCTCAGCCTGGGTGACTGATCGACGGCCTTGATCGGCGCCTGATGTGTGATTTCGCCCTTGGAGAGAAACGGGTGCATGCGAATGAGGGTTCGATCGATCTGCACTGTCTCCCCTGTCCCATCCCGCTCGTTTGAGGCAGGATCCACGCTGATCCCCGAAAAACAGCCGTCGAACAGGCAATCTTCGACAATGCCGCTGAGCAGGTAGTCGTTCTCCACCGCATCATCCCTGATTTCGCTGAGCCAGCAGCCTTTCAGGTGAAAGCCGTCGGCCCGCGCTGCGAAACGCACGCCATCCCAGCAGCGCCGCGCGCGCACACCTTCTATTGTCGCATTGGCGGTTCCGTCCCTGACAAGCAGAGCCGCGCTGTTGCAGTAGGTGTCGCGCCAATCGGAGGTCAGCGGCACCTGGCCGTCGAAGCGCCCTCCGATGAAATGAACGTCCGGACAGTTGCGGATGACCACCGGGTAGCGATTGACCGGCAGGTTTCCTTCGTCGCAGCCCATCATCGCGCTGGGCTCAGGATTTCTGCTGTTGGCGACTGTGAAGGAAGCATTCCGGGCGTCGATTGTCGTTCCGGCTTCGAGATCCCGAAACATTTGTTGTTCGTAGCCGTGCTCGCCCGTCAGAACGAGCTGCTTGCCCTCCGGCATCTGCCCGCCCTCCGCCTGGCACGAGCCCGGCAACAGCGCGAACACGGGAGACAGCCCAGCAAGGCCCATGAATGAACGGCGGTCCATCCTCATGCTCGTTGACCTGAAGAAAGGGATTGCCGATGCCGCTCGAGACAGGCCGAACGGACCGCCTCGAGAGCTCTCGAGGCCACGTCTTCGGGCGATGCGAGCCTTTCGATGTCGATGGCCGCCAGCACGCCCATGCGATCTTCCGTTCCCATTCCCCGCTCAAGGGCGGCCGCCATTTCGCGGCAGGCCCGATCCGCCGCCGACCAAAGGTCGGGATCGCTGTCCGGGGATGTCCGTTGCAGCCGCGAGGAGCGATCGCCCCTGGTCAGGAGCCGGTCTCTGGCGATGCCGGTCTCGCTGCGCAGGTGGACAAAAACCATGTCATGCAATCCGACGGCAGAAAGCATATCCAGCCAATTCTCGGATGTTTTTTTGCATCTGCTCTTCAGCAATATGGACCAGAATCCCTGCAGCAACCCCTGATCCATTATGATTATTGAATTTCTTCTTGCCCTCTCATGCTGGATAAATGCGACCAGGCTGATAAGATTCCAGACAAGCCTGATGGCATCAAGGCGCGACACTTGCCTGCTTTCGATGACGAAGCGGGCAATTCGAGCAAGCAACGAGCGAAACTCACGATCTAGCAGCCGAGGGGCGACAACGCCCATTCTGTGTATCTGCCTCTCGATGAATGTTCTTCCTTCCCACGCCACTCGCACGTCGCCTTCCAGCGGGCCGCACCGTCGCAGGCTGTCCGCCAGCAGGCCGGAGGTAGTTGTCTTTCCGACCCCGGGCAGACCAAAGAATTCGACAAATCGAATGTCTGTCCGCAGCGCGCGTGCTTCGACGCTTGGCGGGAGGCTTGCCGCCAGGTCACCAACAGTGTGCGAGGTCATTGGATTTCGGGTGGTACGATGAACTCTTGGAACGCCAATGAAGTCAAGGCGATGTGCGAGGGGCATACTCAACTTCAAGCAGCTGAGACCCGGTCCCGACATACAACCTCGGGGTCTTGGCAAGGCCGGTCTGCAGCGATCGCTGCATGCCGCGGTAGACTATGAGCAAAGCGAGCGGCAGCCAGAAGAAGGCGGCGGTTGACGGCCCGAAGGAATCGCTCATCTGGTTGGCGACCAAGTAGTTCCATACGGCGACCGATGTTCCGAGCACCATGACATTCACTTCGGTCGCTTGTTCGCTCCTGCCCCTGTCGACCAATGTGTGCAGAACGGCGCTGATCAGATAACCCACCACCAGCAGAACCATGATCACCACCAAGGCGAGGCCGGGCACTCCCAGCGTTCTAAAATAATCGATGAACAGGTTGTGGCTGTGCGGAGCGATGTCGCCCACCCATTGCCCTGCGCCCACGCCCATGAACGGATGCGACAGGCCCAGATCGATTGATATCGACCACAGTCGCTGCCGCGAAACGATCGAATGTGCCTCCCCGCCGGAGAGCTGAAGCGACAGCAGCTTGTAGGCCCGTGGGTTCAGGAACTGCAACATCATGAAGCTAGCCTGGAACAATATCGGAGCCGTAACGGTCGCCGCGATCACTGTTACCGGACGCTGCTTCCTTATCACCAGATAGATGCAGTATAGCCCGTAGAACGTGCCGAGACCGACGACCCCAAGAACGAAATTCGTCTTGGATCCCGATTTGACCAAACCCAGCAACCCCGCGAGGAGGCAAACCGAAAGGAGGATTCGGTGCCTTCGAGAAGCGACCAGCTTCGCGGCGACAAGCGGCAGACCGGCCGACAAGGCAATTCCGAGCTGGTTTGCATGCTTGAAATAGCCCTCCGCCCGATCGGCGAATCGAGCATCGCCGAGGCCAATAACGACAAGGCAGGATGTAACAGCAACCATGATGGCCATGGTCATCCCAATCCTGTCGATTGCCTCAAAACTCCTAGGCCTCGCGGCGATCAATGCAATGGTCGGGATAGTGGCGAAACCAAACACCTGGGCGAAGACAGCGCGCATGGTCCTGACCGGATTGTCCGCGTGTAGCGCCGACAGCAGCGATAGAACCATGATGAGGGCAGATGTTGTCAGCACGGCAGTTGCCAGGGCCGTGTCGGTGCGATGCAGACGTTTTGTCGCTTCGGCGTAGGGAACGAGGCTTACCAGGCCGCAGAACAAAGCGAGCAAAAAGGAAATCGAGCCATCGGTTCCGGCAATCCGCGTGGCGCCAGGGAACCATATCGACACGATCAGCAAAAGGATGGAAGCCTGCAGCATCGATGGTCGTCACGCTGAAAATGCTATGCAACAACCGCGGGCCGACGCGCTCTTGCCTCGCCAGGCTGCGTCCGGTGCCCCTGTGTCCTGAACGGCAACGCCAAGAAATAGAGACACAACGTTCACTCCAGGACGGTGATTCAAGGCGCGCTGCCGCACCGCGGGTGAATACTCCGCGTACCTATTTCATAAGCAGCGTAGGCGCAGCTGGATGACAAGGAAATGAGCGAAAACGCGTCATTGGGACAAGGTGTCCTACGCCTTTTGTGCAAGGGCTGGTGGTGCTGCGATTCCAGTCTGCCTGGTCGAGATCCGGTCTAGCCGCGGCGGGGATTCGGTGTTGGTGCGGATTTGCATATGTGGGAGACTTGGGCGCGGCACACCGAGTCTTTCACACCGTAGGAGATCGCCGTGCTTTGGGGTCTTGTCGCCGTCGGCGTGATCGGCATTTTGCTCGGATTTCGTGTTCGCGCGCCGGCGCTCATCGTCATGACCGCGGTGATTGTGGTGTTCAGCGCCATTGCAGGCGGCATCGGCAGCCTGTTTGCCTGGGACCGTCTGCTTTCGATCCTGCTTTTCGTTGTCACGCTGCAGGGCGCCTACCTGCTCGGCGTCTTCCTCGGCATCGTGTGGCGTCGCGCCGTGACCGATGAGCATTGACGGACTGCGGCTGCCATTTCGTCGCTGGCGCCGGACTTTTTTAAAGCGGCGATGCCGCCAATGCTCGCTGCCTGCCTCGCCAGTCAGGACGCATGATCGAATCTCATCACGGCGAAGACCGTCCGAACGAGAATGACGACGTCGGCCCATATGGACCAGTTTCGCACGTAGCGGCTGTCGAGGGAGACACGGCTCGGATAGTCTATTGCGTCTCTGCCCGTCACTTGCCACGCGCCGGTCAGCCCGGGCCGGGTTCGAAGATAATCGATCGCGCAGGCGCCGTAACGTTGCAGCTCGTCGGGGACGACCGGCCGAGGGCCGACGCAACTCATGTCGCCGCGCAGCACGTTGATGAGCTGAGGCAACTCATCAAGGCTCGACTTTCTGAGAATGTGCCCCAGGAAGGTGACGCGCGGATCGTTCTTGAATTTCAAATTCTGCTCCCACTCCTTGGCGGCTTCGGGATTGCTCGCAAGATAGTCGGCCAGAACCTGCTGGGAGTTGGCAACCATGGTCCTGAATTTGTAGCAGGCGAAACGCCTGCCGTTGAAGCCGACCCGAGTGTGAGAGAATATCGCCGGTCCGCCGTCGGTCGCCAATATTAAGAGGGCAACCACAAGCATGATCGGAGCGGCCAGCACAAGCGCGATCGATGCGATGGTGACGTCCATGATCCTCTTGCGCCGCCCCCCAAGCGGACGATGGTTTTGGCCGACGCCTATTCCGGGTCTGCGGGGGTTCGTGTCGAATGCGCTGATTGTCATGAGCTTCGCCAAGGAAACGGCTGATTTTAGCGCTCAACTTCACTCGGCGGACCATTCCCGGCAAGAACCGCAAAGGAGGTAGCGCCCGATCTGGCGCCGGTTAGCCTCTTAGCCTGAACGCGTATTGCCGGCGCGGTGTCGATAAGCCTTCTGATCAAACGGCGTAACACTGGCACCCATTTTCTGCAGTAGCAGTTCGGGCAAGTTCGACTGTATTCGTGATCGACGAAATGCGACTGGTCCGGCTAGGGGCGATCCAGACCGCCGACTGAATTCAGGCCCTAGCTCTGATGGCAAGGATGCCGAGAGAATGTCTGGAGCCACTGGTGCCGGATGGGCGAGCCGGCAGCCGTCTGGCAATGCCTGAAAAGCATGCGCGCGCATGCGACGAGATTCGACGAGACAGATCTTCCGCGTCGAAAGAATGCCTGCCAGCCTGTCAGTGGAGCACGCAACGTGACGCCCATTCCGAAGCCTTCGTCCGGTGACTTCCCCGCAAGGCCGGGCGCTCGTCAGTTTCTGGAGGTCGACCATGCGGAAGCACTTGCCGTCGTCCGCAAGCAGATAGCTTTGCTCGATCTTGATCTCTCCGGCCTCACTGTCGTGGCTGGCGCGGCGATGGGCTATCAGGCGGTGACTGCGACAGCCGCGGCGCTCGCCAATGCCGACCGTGTCGTTGCACTCACCCGCGTATCCTCCAGACATCCGAGCCTGGCGGCGGCCGCGGACGCGACGTTGGCATTTGCCGAGTACGCCAAGGTCGCCGAACGCGTGGAAGTGACGAACCGCATCGAAAGCCGCAAATGGCAGGAGGTCGACCTCATCACCAATTGTCCCCAGGTCGGACCGATTTCGAGATCGCTCATCGAGCTCTTGCCCTCTCACGCGGTCGTTGCGCTCATGGCGGAGCCTTGGGAGCTTCGGCAAGGCGTGTTGGACTTCGATGCCTGTGACGAGGCCGGCATCAAGGTTGCTGCTCCAAATCTCGGTCACCCGGCCATAGACCTGATGCCGGAATTCGCGCGCTTATGCCGGGTCCTACTCGAGGATGCCGGTGTCGATCAGCGTGCCTCGAGATTCGCCGTCGTCTGCGACACGCCCTGCGCACCATTCCTCGAACGTATGCTCGCCGAACGTGGAGCAAGAGTCGGTGTTTTTTCGCATCCGGTTCTGCTGACCGATGATGCATGGGAGGTGATCATCGTCGCTATGCGGCCCTCCGCCAAACCCCCGATGGACATCAACAGTCTGGGCCGCATCGCCAGGAGAACGCGCCAGGCGCTGCTGGTGCAGTTCAGCGGCGGGATCGACCGCTCGGCCGCCAGCTATTTCGGCCTCAGGGTATGGCCGCCGAAGCGCCCCAACCGCGGCGAGCTGGGCCTGCCGCTCGAGATACTCGGAGCGGCTCCGGTGATCCGCAGACTGACGGGAGGCGTGAAGGCTGCCGAAGCAGCATATCGCGGTGCGGAGTTGGGCCGCGACAGTGTTGGATTTCTCGTGAAGGCAGGATTCGAGATGCTCGACCGGGAACATGCCTGAGCATCGGCCTGAGCGCATCCGTTTCAAGACCTGCAGGCACCGTCCTATTTCTGAATCTCGAAGGGAGGCGGACCTGAAATAGGTCCGCCTCCACGTCGAGGATCGGCGTGCGTCGTTCTATTGCCAGGCACCAGGCCTGGGCAGCCTTCAAAGCATCATCTGTCTAAGCTTGTAGGCCACCTCAGTGCGGTTCGTGGCTTTCAGTTTTTTCATGATGTTGCGGATATGGACCTTGACCGTGCTCTCGCAGAGGTTGAGCTCGTAGGCAATGATCTTGTTGGCCTTGCCTTTCCTGAGCGCTTCCACGACCGCGGCCTCGCGCGAGGTGAACATTCCGGCGAGCGGACGGGCGCCGTTTGCCGTCGAATGGATGATCTCGCGAAGCGCCAGCACGCAGCTGGCGGGCACGAAGATCCCTCCGGCGCGGGCGAGACCGATGGCCTCGGCAGCGACCTTCACCTTGACGCTCGTGGGAATGTAGCCGCGGGCGCCGCATTCGAGAGCCGCAAGGATCTCCCCCGGCTCGTCGGAATCCACCACGACGATTACGGGTACGGCGCCGACCTCGGAGATGAGGTGCACAAGTTCCGCCCGAACGCTCTGGTCGGTCACCTTTCTGGCGCCGAGAATAACGAGGATCGCGGAAGCCTCCGCCCCGCCGGCGACGTGCTGAATCTCATCAAGAGATCCTACGGCGCTGACGCGCAAAGCCGGATTATGTTCGATAAGGCCTCGAGCAAGACATTCGCGCTCGAGTGCCCGCTTGTCCACAATTACCACCAGACCTTCGGTCGGGTGTCCTTCTTCGAGATCAGACGTGCCGAGCCCGTTCACGTCCGTCAGATGCCCGTTCTGCAACGACCCCGTCGCATCCTTCCAAGACTCGGAAATTTGAAGATGTCCCATCGCCTTATTTACTCCTCTCCGCCGCCGACTTCGCTCGCTCCCCTTTTTATCTTGACTCCCACGCAGGGCTTGTTCAGCGGCATGAACTGATACGCTGTTTACCGTGTGTCGGGCGACTTGCTGCGAAGTGAGGAATAGATTCAAGGAGTAGTGCATACGCCGGCCCAACCCACGGACGTATGGGATCCCCGCTCCATTGAGGTAATCCAGCCTCAAATGCATACTACGATGCTGTGGAAAAGGCGCATTAATCCTGGTTAACAATTTGGTAATTATATCTTAGGTGGCTAATATGACCGAAAGGATGACAACCTTAAGTTGCAATCACAGGAATTCTGCTCCTCAAAGCTGCGCGCGAGCATATCTCGACCTTAGAGCGAGATTTGCGGTTTGAAGCAAACGGCGCCACAGTTCTTAGAAAAACATTGACCTCGGCTGCCGTGCCCCCCACCCAACCACTGCAGCCGGGGTTCCTTTTTTGGCCGGCAATCGCAGTCTTGTCGGGCCGACAAGTCAATCTTCGCGCGGCCTATCTCCACAACATCAAAGCGTCGCGCCTCGCAAATACGTACGCCTACCGGTACTAGCGTTTCAGGTTAGGCCTGACTGTCTCGACTTCTTCACGCGTGGTGGTGTCCGGCAATTCGCCGGGACCGTCCGGATTCCGTGTCGGGTTTTCGCGCGTGTCCCTCGGCGGCTTTTGCTTTGGGTTGGGGTCAGACGGATTTGGCTTGCGAGCTTTTTCCCGTTTCGCTGGTTTAGGCATCTACACACTCCCTGCCTGCGCAATTTCGGAGAAACATTGCGGTTCCCGTCAAATAGCAGTTGATCGGTCGCTTTCGGCTGTAGCCGGTGCGGATCGTCCCATAACGTTCAGGTCCAGGCCGAAAGGACCGTCTCCATCTCGACGGTCTCGACCTGTTGCGCGAAGCGCTGATGGTAGACGGTCATCAGGGCATCGTGCGTCGCGTCCGATGAACTGCAAAGCGCATCCGTGACCAGCACCACGCGATATCCGATGTCGATCGCCCCCAGGACGGTTGCGAGCACGCAAACATCGGTTTCGCCTCCCGTGACCACCAGGGTGTCGATGCTGCGCGCGGCAAGTGCCGTCTGCAGTCTGCCCTCCGGCCAGGGCGAATAAACATGCTTGTCGATCACCTGCGCCGGCGGACAGAAGGATGACAGCGGCGGCAGCAACCCGACCATTTCTCGCCCGACATTTTCGATCGTCATCGACGCCCAGCGCTCATAGTAGCGCCTCCAGGTGCCGGCACCCAGGCCAGGCTTTTCAGCCGGCACGAAGCGCGTGAAAAGGGTCTGCTCGGCTTTCCATTCGACGAGGCTGACGATCCTCGGAAGGACGCGGGTGATCCACGGCGTGGCCCATTCCGAAGGTTCCGCGAACAATTTCTGCATGTCGACGCATAGATGCGCGCAGCGCTCGCCCAGAGGACCATAGCTCAAGCCGGAAGCCGACATCGGATTTCCTGTCGGAAGTTCATGTTCGCTCTGGTGAAGAAGTGCCCGACGCGGTCAAAGCTCGACATTTCGTTTCTGAACTTTGGTGAGGCAACGCCTCGCGGTGCAACTCGTTCCCGTCGACCGGAAACTACAGGTGTGGTCGAACGTTCTACCGAGATGGAGACCTCCAGGATTACGCCCCAACCAGCGACATCGAGCCCCGAGTTTCCGCTGTCTTTGGATACGCCGCCGATGGAGGCGCGGACCGCGGACGCGTTGCCTGAAGGTCCCTGGCAGTACGAACCCAAATGGGATGGGTTTCGCTGCCTGGCCTTCAAGGGCCGCGACGCCGTCGAGCTTCGCGCCAAATCCGGCAAGCCGCTCGGCCGCTACTTTCCCGAACTGACGACGATGCTGCGCGACCTCGCCGCAAGGCAATTCGTCGTGGACGGCGAGATCGTGATCGAGATCGACGGGCGCGTCTCCTTCGACGCGCTGCAGATGCGCCTTCATCCGGCCGAGAGCCGTATCCGCAAGCTGAGCGCGGAAACACCGGCGCGGTTGATCCTGTTCGATGCACTGGCTGCCCCGGGAGGCGAGATGTTGCTCGATTTGCCCTTGCCCGATCGGCGCCGGGCGATCGAGGACTTCGTTGCCAGGGCAGAGAACGCCGGGCTGAAGCTCTCGCCGGCCACAACGAGCCTCGCGACCGCCAGACGATGGTTGCGCGGCGCCGGCCGAGGTGCCACCGATGGCGTGGTCGCCAAGGCACTGGCCGAACCCTATCGCCCGGGCGAGCGAACCATGATCAAGGTCAAGCGGCTGCGCACAGCAGACTGCGTGGTCGGTGGCTTTCGCTACCTGAGCGGCAAGCGCCAAATCGGCTCGCTGCTGCTTGGCCTCTACAACGACCGTGGCCAGCTCGACCATGTCGGCTTCACCTCGACCATCGCCAGTGACGAGCGAGCGGCGCTGACCAAGAGGCTTGAAGCGTTGCGCGGCGGGCTCGGCTTCACCGGCAAGGCACCCGGCGGCCCGAGCCGCTGGAGCACCGAGCGCAGCGGAGAATGGGAGCCGGTGCGGCCCGAATTGGTCGTGGAGGTCCGCTTCGACCATGTCACCGGCGACCGATTCCGGCATGGAACAAGGATGGTGCGCTGGCGGCCCGACAAGGCGCCGCGCCAATGCACGTTCGAACAGATCGCGTAGGACACCTACCAGGGAGAGGCGACGCCACAACGGCCGCCACTTGCTGCAACGGGCGGAACCACCATTCGCCTGAGCGGTTTTCCAACTGAGCGAACCGCGAGCCGGATAGGCTTGCAGCATTGGAGAACGAGATGGACCCGCGTAAAAAGCAACGCACCGCAAATCAGGACGAAACCGAGGCTCCGGCAGTCGAGCAGCAGGAC
Source organism: Mesorhizobium sp. M1A.F.Ca.IN.020.03.2.1 (assembly GCF_004023205.1). NCBI lineage: Bacteria > Pseudomonadati > Pseudomonadota > Alphaproteobacteria > Hyphomicrobiales > Phyllobacteriaceae > Mesorhizobium > Mesorhizobium sp. M1A.F.Ca.IN.020.03.2.1. The sequence goes on from NZ_RZSV01000001.1 coordinate 79,313, forward strand.
TGGGACGCGCTTGAGGGCGGCCGGATCCTGCCCGACAGCGTCGCCGTCAACGGCGACCCGCAGGACGATGAAGAAGCGGAGGGAACGCTCCCCGAAGAAGACGACGACAATCCCTATCAGGAAAGTGACGAGGCACTCCCGGACGACGAGGAGGAGCGGGTCCTCGCGCGCGATCCCTCCAAGGAAGGAAGCCGGTTCGACGAGGTCTGAGCGGCCTTTCTTGGCGTCAAGCTGACTTGGGTTTGCCTTGCTTCGCGCCTTTCGCGGCGATGCCCTCCTTGGCAAGGCTTTTGCGCAGAACGTCGGCCAGATTGATGACGTTCTCACGCGGTTTCGGCGCCGCCTTGGGCAGCTTCTTGCCTTTGCGCTTGGCCTCGATCATGGCGATCAGCGCGTTCTCGTATGTATCCTCGAATTTCGAAGGATCGAACTTCGTCGCCTTCTTGTCGATCAGCAGGCCGGCGATCTCGAGCAGGTCCGCCTCGTAGTCCTGCTTCTTCAGCCCTTCGAACACCGTCGCCTCCGAAACCATCTCATTGCGGTCCCGCAGCTCGGTGAGAAGCATTCCCTTGCCGAAGGGCTGGATGAGAACCTCGCGTCCGCGCTGGTAGAGGACGACACAGGATCGCGCCGCCACCCGTTTGTTCTTCATGGCCTCCCGAAGGACGTTGAACGCCTCTGCGGAAGCATCCTCCGCCGGAATGAGGTAATAGGGCTTTTCGAGATAGCGCGTGTCGATGTCTGCGACCGGCACGAACTCGCCGATTTCCAGCGTGTGCTCGGAGGTTAGTTTCAGCGCCTTGATCTCCTCGGGCTCTATCTGGATGAAATCCTCCTTGTCGGTCTCGAAGCCCTTGACTTGGTCCTCGGCGTCCACCGGTTCGCCGGTCTCCTCATCCACATAGGCGCTTTTCACCGGCAGGCCGTCCCTCCGGTTCAATATCCTGAAATGGATTTTCGACGCTTCGCTGGTGGCGCCGACGATCTTGACGCCGCATGAAACCGATCCGACCTTCATGAAGCCTTTCCAGATCGCGCGAGGCGCAGCCATCGAGCTTACTCCGTCCGGATGCGCCCGGCAGGCGCCGGCGGATCGTCGGTTTCATCGGGATTTGGGCGCGGCACCTCGTCCGGCAGCCCGTGCCGCTCCGGCTTCCTGACCGGCTCCGGTTTCCAGCTGGGCGCCGGCATCGGCGTGTCGCGATCGGGATCCGGTTGTCTGGGGTCAGGCATCGAAGTTGGTTCCGTTGGTCTCCTGCACAACTCATCGCTGCCGGCATGGTTCCGAAGCGGCAGGCAGCGCTGCGCCTCAGATTTCGAGCAGCGCGTAAGGACGGCCGGTCGGCTTCGCGATATGCATGGCGACGTTGTAGACGCTGGCCCCACCAGGGGTCCGGCCTTCATACGAGCCGCGATGGGCATGGCCATGCACCACGGCGCTTACCTTGAAGCGATCGATGGTTTCGGCCAGCCGCGAGGAGCCGAGGAACGGAAAGATTTCCGGAGGCTCTCCCGCCACGGTCTCCGGGACCGGCGCATAGTGGAGCACCACGAGCGTGCGCTTGGCGCGCACCTGCCGCATAGCATTCTCGAGCCGCATTGCCTCGTTGACGCTTTCGGCCACCATCGCCTTGATGGCCGGCTCACCGAAGGAGCCCAGCATCCTTCGACCGAAGCCGCCGACAAAACCCTTCACGCCGACGAAGCCGACATCGTTCAGTTCGATCGCCTGGCCATCGAGGAGATGGACCCCCGCCTGGCGGAGCGTTGCAGCGATCTGCTCGACGCAACCGGATTCGTAGTCATGATTGCCGAGAACCGCGACCACGGGAATCGAGCATGCGCGCAGATCCTCGGCCAGAAGTTCCGCCTCACGCGGTTTTCCGAGATTGGTGAGATCGCCTGTAAGGACCAGGACGTCGGCCTCGCGCGATATCTCGCCGAACAGGTCGCGGTACGAGGTCTGGGCATCTTCCTGAACATGCAGGTCGCCCATGGCGGCGACCTTGATGACACCGTTGCCGTTTGATTTGGCTGATGTGGCTGGTTCAGGCATCGCGCATCTCTCCAACGCCGCCGACGCCGGCAAACCCCCATTCCTTGACGTCGATCTCATAGTCGACCTGCGACAGCAGGCGGCCGCGGCAGATCTTCATTTTGGGCGACGGCAGCTGCCGTTGCCGCGCAAGCCGGCCCAGCAGTTCGTCGAGCAGCCAGTCTGGAATGCGGTCCCGCTCGCTGGGATAGATCCACCGGAAGTTGAGGACCTGCATCAGCAGCACCTCCCAATGGACATCGAGATAGGCGAGCAGCCTTTGCCAGTCGATCTGATCGTGCGCCTTGAGGATGGTGTGGGCGATGTCGGCGCCGTCGTGGCGTCCTCTGTCCTGGATAAAGCATTTCGACCAGATGAGCTCCGTTGGGCCGATGATGCGGACCCGGCTGCCCAGCAGCTCGACTTGGCGGGCATGCTCCAGCCACTGATCCTTGACCTGCATCGTGCCGTTGGCCGAGGCGAAGATAACATCGAAGAAATGCTTGCCCTCGAAGACCTTCCCGAGCCAGCGGTCGTCCCGGATCTCGACCGCATAGCCGATGTTCTTGAAGTGCTCGAGTATGCGCGCGCAATCTCCGGCCTTGCAGAAGATATCCAGATCCTTGGTTTGCCGAACCACGCCCGTATAGGCGCTCACCGCGTAGGTCCCGGCGACCAGGAAAGGAATGTCGGTAGCGGCGAGCTCGCGGATCGCATGGGTGTAGAACGCCTCCGCCGCGGCGCTTCTCAGCGTTGGCTCGGCTTTCGCGTCGATCACGGGGAGCGATGCTGGCAGACCCGGCAACTCGTCGTTGGTCATCAACTGCTGCTCCGATTTCGGACCTTTCGATAACAGCCGCGGGGCCCGCTTGTTCCGCTGTCGGAGCTTGCGAAATGGGCCCGGCAACACCGTCCGGAGAGCAGGCAAGCCGCGCCGCGCGCGGAGCATTGCCGAAATCGCGTGAAAACAACGACTTGGGCGCGACAGCCTGGCTGGTGCGCTAGTCCTTTTGCTCGCGGTACAAGCGCTCGGTCGCGCGGTCGCTCTCGCGCCGTTCGACTGGACCTCTGTGACGGCGGGTGAAAAGCACGTAGATGATCGCAATGAGAAGGATCAGCGGACCGCCGGCAACAACGAATAGCCATAAATCGGAGCCGAACATGGCGTTTCCTTCCTGTCGAAGGTGGTTTCTCCAGCAACCTATCGCTGGTCTTGAGCTAACCGATAAGGGCTGCAAATGTTCCTGTCCAAGGGAGTAGGCGGCCTGCGTGGTCAGCCGCTTACGCGCCCGGCGGGATCGCCTTGGCGACCAATGTCCGGCCGTTGCGGCACCCTGAGCCAAACGGCCGAAGGCGGTAGCCGCCAGTTCGTTTGGGCCGCCGTATGCGCGCTGTCTCTTTGCCGAGAGCGGCGTCTTGACCAAACCGCAGCAGGAAAGGCCGTCCCGTCCAAGCGACTGCGGCGAGCAAGAACCTCTGAGGTGGGCTTGTCGTGGAACGCGGCCTTCGGATCACAGTTCCGGCAGACGCCATCTGAAAATCGACAGGCTCGGACTGGAACAAAGCCCTGAGTCGCTCGTTCGGCTCCGGCCCATCGAGCACAGGAGCTGGAAGCCATGAACATGCGGACACTTCTCGCGCCATTAGCCGTCGCTGCGACCTCCTCGTTTTTTCCGGCGGTCGCAGCCGATAACGCGCAAACCTTTGCCGGCCGATCGTAATCGATAGGAGACATCAAAATGCAGACGATCACCGCACTGTTCGACGATTATGACGATGCCGCCGATGCCGTGGGCGAGCTGGAGTCCATGGGCGTACCGCCGAGCGATCTCAGCATCATCGCCAACAATGCCGACGGCCGGCATTCTTCCGCGGCCGCCGAAGATGCAGCCAGTGGAGCCGGGATCGGGGCGGTCGTGGGCGGCGCCGGCGGCTTGGCGACGGGCCTCGGCGCCATAGCAATACCTGGCCTCGGTCCGGTCGTGGCGGCTGGCTGGCTGGCGGCGACAGCCGCGGGCGCGGCCGCGGGCGCAGTTGTTGGTGGAGCGGCCGGCGGCATCATCGGCAGTCTGACCGACGGCGGCGTGTCGGAGGGCGACGCCCATATCTATGCCGAAGGCATTCGCCGGGGCGGCACTCTGGTTACCGCTCGCGTCGAAGATGACCCCGCTCCGCAAGCACAAGCGATCCTCCATGATTCCAGGTCGGTGGACATCGGCGAACGGCGGAACGACTACGAAGCTGGCGGTTGGACCGGATTCGATCCGCGGGCCGGCGATTACCGTCAGCAGAGCAAATAGGAGTCAGCGTGAGACGAGTGCTGTTGCCGCTGATCCTGACAGTGGTTGTGCTGTTGGCATGTTACTGGGCCTTCGCCTATGTCCAGAGTAGCTGGCCGACGGCACCGTTGAAGCGGACACCTGAGCAGAACCAGGGCGGAAACGCACCCCAGGACACGTCTCCCGCCGCCGGCATAAAAAAGGATCCGCAAGGCAGCAACAAAATGCCGGGCAATCAATAGCGGCAGGCGTAAGCAGCGAGCATCAGGCGAGCGAATTGCTTTCCGCCTGATCGCATGGCGCTTCTCTCATCCGCGCTCGATGAATTTGTTGAAACGGCTGGGCAAACCTTCCGCCGTTAGGTCTTGGTGCACGAAGGCAAGTTCGTTCTCATCCAATATGGCGAAGAACTCTTCCCATTCGACGGGCTGCAGATCCTCTTCGTGCTCGCCGAAGTCGACGCGCAGCACCGCCCCCTTGCCTGCAGTCCGCGCGACTGCAGGTCTGCCTTGGCGGGCTTCAATCCAAGCCCGGATCACCTCGTGATTTGTGGTTTTCAGTGGCTCGCTCATGATCAACCCTTCCGGCTAATCGCCAATCCTGGCGCTTTGCTCGTCAGCGAATGAGGATTCAATCCGCGTCCGGCTCGCTCGTTCCCGCGAATTCGCTCCTTGCGAGGCGGTGGCCTGGCTGCGTGGCCAAGGGAACCAACTGCCGCCCTACTGGTTCGGAATGCATTCATTGGAGCCTGGCCATGCCAAATGCAGCCGAAATTTTCGTCGACACTCGGGTTGCTTGGGATGTCGAGGTCATGTTCGGCCTGCCCGGCGATGGCATCAACGGCATCATGGAGGCTTTGCGGAAAAACCGGGACAAAATCTCCTTTGTCCAGGTGCGCCATGAAGAATCTGCCGCATTGATGGCTTGCGCCAGCATCGAGCGGGCCGACGAGGTCGAGCGCGTTCTTGACGAAGCCTTGATGCCGAAGATGCCGCCCGATTATGCCAAGAATTTCCGCAAGGCGCTGCCGGAGACTCCGGGGCGCGAGCGGATCGAGGAGAACGTCGCGCGGGAGCCGGCCAGGACGATGATGGAAGCCGAGGGATGACGTTGCCGCAGCCGCTTGCGATTCCAACTTCCTGTTGAGGATGTACATGCTCGACCTGTGCCGCGAACGTCGCCGAATGGTCGATGTTCATCTCCGCCGCCGCGGCATTCATGATCGTGAGATCCTGGCAGCGATGCGCGAGGTCCCACGCGAGACTTTCGTGGACCCTGGCTTCGAAGAATTTGCCTACGAGGATGGACCGCTGCCGATTGCCGAGGGCCAAACGATATCGCAGCCCTATATCGTCGCGTTCATGCTGGAAATGGCTGAGATCGGGCCCGGCGATCACGTCCTCGAGGTCGGCACGGGATCTGGCTACGCCGCCGCCGTGATGAGCCGCATCGTCGATCATGTCTACACGATGGAACGGCACGCCGGCCTGGCGGAAACCGCGAGACGGCGCTTCGAGACGCTTGGCTACCGCAACATCGATGTGCGCACCGGCGACGGCACCAAGGGCTGGCCCGAAGCGGCACCGTTCGATGCCATTGTCGTCGCGGCGAGCGGGCCCGGCGCGCCGCTCGCGCTGCAGCAGCAGTTGGATGTCGGCGGCAAGCTGGTCATTCCGGTCGGAGATGACCCTGACGAGCAGCGTCTCCTCAAAGTCACCCGCACGGGCGCTTCCACCTACAGCGAGGAAGATTTCGGTGCGGTGCGCTTTGTCCCTTTGATCGGCGAAGAAGGCTGGCAGGAGGACAACCGCATCCGAACCAGCCGTACCTCCCCGCTCTTGCCAGCGCGCAGTCTTCCGCAGATGATTGCCGCAGCGGCCGAACCGCTTCCGGAGTTCGATGATCCCGCCTTTGTGGAGGCCTTCGATCGCTTTGCCGACCGGCGGATCGTGCTGCTCGGCGAAGCGAGCCACGGCACATCCGAGTTCTATCGGGCGCGGGCTTGGATCACCAGAAGACTGATCGAGAAACATGGCTTCACGATCGTCGCCGCTGAAGCCGACTGGCCCGACGCCGCGGCGATCGACCGCTATGTGCGCCACCGCCCACCTTCGCCGCGCGCCGACATGCCTTTCCAGCGGTTTCCCACCTGGATGTGGCGCAACGCCGAATTCGCGGCATTCGTGGAGTGGCTGCGTGCGCACAACGAGCAGATCGAAACACCGGCAAGCCAGGCAGGGTTCTACGGCCTCGATATCTACAATATGAAAGGCTCGATCGCGGCGGTTTTGGAATATCTCGACCGCATCGATCCGGAGGCGGCAAGCATTGCCCGCGAACGCTACGGCTGCCTGACGCCGTGGCAGCACGAACCCGCCACCTATGGCCGGGCGGCGCTAACCCGAGGCTACCGGGAATGCGAGGAGGCGGTGCTGCGGCAATGCCGGGACATGCTGTCGCGTCAGCTCGATCACGCCGGCCAGGACGGCGACGAATTGTTCGATGCCGCGCAGAACGCCCGGCTCATCGCCTCCGCCGAGCACTACTATCGCGTGATGTACTATGGCGGCGCGCAATCCTGGAACCTGCGTGACACGCACATGTTCGACACACTGCAACATGTTATCGAAGCGCGTTCCCCCGATGCCAAGGCCGTGGTCTGGGCGCACAACTCCCATATCGGCGACGCCCGCTTCACGGAGATGGGAATCGTCAGGGACGAAGTGAACATCGGTCAGCTCTGTCGCCAGCGGTTCGGCGACGACGTAGCCCTCATCGGCTTCGGCACGCATGCCGGGACGGTCGCTGCCGCCAGGCATTGGGACGGCGAAATGGAAATCATGTCCGTGCGGCCTTCGCGCGAGGACAGCTACGAGCGGCTTTGCCACGACGCCGGCACCGCTCGTTTCCTGCTCGACCTTGGAGCCGATCCAGCCCTTCATGAACGGCTGACCGAACGTCGGCTAGAACGGTTCATCGGAGTGATCTATCGGCCGGAAACGGAACTGCACAGCCACTATGCCGACGCCTCGCTTGCGCGGCAATTCGATGCCTTCGTCTGGTTCCATGAAACTACCGCCGTGACGCCGCTCGGGCCGGAGCATGCGACGCGCGGGGTCCCGGACACCTACCCCTTCGGCGTGTAGGCATGACGAATGCATTCGACATCGCGCTGATGCGGAACCTTCGGCGCGCGTGGTGCGGCGAGCGAAGACTACTATTCTTTCACGTAGGCACCAGACCGGCGGCCGCCTCTGGGTGCTTTCGCATCCTTGGAATGCTCGGCGACCGATGGGCCGGCTCCGGAAGTTTTTTGCGTCGCAGGACCAGGCGTCGCCCGTCCCGGAGGGTTTTGCCCTTCCGACTGATGTGTCTTGTCTTCCACCTCGCCCTGTCTGCGGGTGAGCCCAAAGCGATCGTGAGGCTTTTCGTTGCCGGCCGCGGCCTGCGAAAACCGGTCTGAGGGATCCGGATCGGTATTGGCCGGGTACTTCCTGGCGCCGGTCTCGCGGCGGTTCTCTTCCTTGCCCATGACTCTCTCCGGGTTGATCTGGAGGATAACAAGATCGTCGGAAGAGCGTTCCCCGACCTGGCCGATAAGGGACGCGGGCAATCGGCTCCATCAGTCCGATGGAACAAACACGCCATCGCCCAATTAGGCAAACAGAGGTTCGGAGGCCAAGCGCGGTCCGGTTGCGCCCGATCCGACAGTCGGCGCGGCTTCGGCTCCAAACACGAAAAAGCCGGGCGGCTAGCAGCGGACGAAAGGATTTCTGATGCCCCGGATCGTTGCAGTGATCGCGATCGTGGTGATTTTGTTGATAACCGTTTGGGCCTGGATCGGCCGAGAGCCCGAGCGCCCGAGCGGCGGGAGCCAGCAGCCAGCGCCCCACGCGATCGACCAGAACGGCTGAAGCAGGGCCTTTCGATCGGCGACTTGCCGTTCTCACCGCATCGCCGTCTTCGCCGCATTGCGGTCTCGCGCGCCCTGCATGGACCTATCGCTCCGCGGATCGATCAACGTCCGAGCAAAGCCGGCGGCTGTCGCAACAGCCGCGATAGCGAGCAGGTTGAGACGCAGTCAGTGTATGAAGCGGCTTCTCAGCCAGGCAAAAATGCGATTGCCTGTGACAATTCTCCGGACGCGTCCAGCAGCCCAACTGGCCTGCATGGTTGCGCCGGTGTGGCAGCTGCAGACGACTTCATGCAACTGCCAATCGGAGAGTTCAAAGAAGCGTTTGGCTTCCCCATAGGTATCGGACTGCAGGCCCGAGGCCCTCAGCAGCGGGTCTTCGAACGCAACCGTCAGCGGGGATCCAGCCGCCCGCGCCTCTTCCCGCATGCCTGGATAGAGATACTCGGTGCCGGTGAGCGCGGCGAGACAGCGCAACGGATTCCGCTCGAGCAGTTCTGCCCACCTCTCTATCTTTTCAGTCCTTGTCGTGAGCGGCACCAGCGGATTGATATCAGCGACTGCGTGCAGTTGGTCGAGCGTTTGGTGTTTCATGATAGGCTCCCGTCCATACTTGGCTGACCGGCTTGTCCTGGCGGGGTCGGCAGGCCCGCGTCTGAGGTGCGGGCCGATCAGTGTTTCCCACCGATCTCCGGCAGGCGCCAAAAAAGCGGCGCCTGCAAATCATCGAACTGACAGTCGTCCCCAAAGTTCCGGATGAACACGGAATTCATTTGGAATGAGGTTCCGCAGTGCAGGACTGCACGGCGTTTCAGTTGCGAGCCCAGGCTGGACTAAGATGCAGGCGCATTGTCGAATATCTCATATCAGTGATAGGAACGGGAGCATGGTCCTTTCTCAGGCCCCCGCGGTCCTCATTCCGTTGCCGCCTTCTTCCGTTTCGCCTCGTCGAAGTCGATTGACAGCACGATCTTTCCGTTGGCGTCGCGAACCCGGACGGCCCAGCCCTGCTGCCCACCTTCGGCGGCCGTGTCGTCAAGCAAATCAATCGCCGAACGCAGCGCCTCGTCGTGCACGGCCTCCAGGTTCGGGAATTCCACGCCCTTGAGCTGCCGCACGCCATCATGGTCGCGATATTCGAATGTGAAGGGCTCTCCGGCTTGGCGGGCTCGCTGAAGTCGCGGTTGCTCTGCTGCTCGGACCGGTCTTCCACGGTCTCGAAAACCGCGCACTGCACCATCATCTCTTTGGCGCGATCGATAAGAGCGGTGTCGCCGTTCGTCGGCCGTGGATCGGATCCAGCCATTGTGACGGCAATCTTTTCGCCGCCCTCACCGAGAAATTCGACTGTCACCACGCCTTCCGACCTGGAAAGTATGTGGGTCTCGAGAACCTGCATCGGTGCCTCGTCATCTTAGATAACGAAGGTAAAAGCTGCCCAACAGGAAAGGTTCCGGCCGCGCTCAGCGATTGGCGGCAGCGATAGTTCCCCCTTCCCGGAAACGAGTGCCTGGACAGCAGCGTTTCTACTTCGCGTTCAAATGATCCCGTGGGAACACCGACGCCGGACAGATGTTTGGTAGAAAGGAGCTGTCCGATGACCTCACCGAGCAAGCGAACACCCGCCGAGGATCGAGGCGAAATGCAGATGGGCATTACCCGGGACAAGACGCCCGGATTCGACCCTTCTGCCGCCCCGCAGGAAACGGATGCAGAGGCGGGAGGGTCGGCGAGTTCCACCCATCACGTCGCACAAGATGAACCGAAATTCACCAATCAGGCGAGCTTCGCCAACGCCATGCAGCGCCCCCAGAACGCGCCCGGCCTTCAGCCGAGCAGGAACGGGCCGGTGCTGGTGATTGCGGCGCTCGTGGTTCTGGCGGGCGCCGCTTTCCTGCTTGCCGCCCGGCTGGGTTGATGGATGCCGGCTCGCCGAGGAAGTGGCGCTCCAACCCGGAACGCCCGATGCAAGGTCTGATAGCTAGGGAGTATGTGCATGCCCATGTTGAAAAAGCTTCTTCGCCATCTTTGGCGACGGAAAATCCAGCCGGCGGCCAATCCATCCCCAGTCGATGCGATCGTGCGGCTGTTGCGTGAAAGCGAGGAACGCAACGGATAGATTTTTGGATCGTGCCCGGTGCGCCCCGGCGCGCGAAATTCTCGAGCTCATGCTCTTCTGCCACGGCCGGTGTTTTAGCCCGCGCTGGGCGTTACCCGAATTCCTCCTCGGCGAAGGCGCCGAGACTCCAGCCTTGTTTGCCTCGGTCTGCAAGCCAGCTTGATGTCGCTCACCGCACAGACAACTGCTATGCCGATTTGCGCCCCCGTGCAGAATTCTTCGTCTTTTTTCGTTTCGGCGCTCCCCTGGACTTCGGGGATTTGGGTTTTGCCCCGGCCTCCGCGCCGAGGCTCTTTTTCAGCGCATCGAACAAATTGACCACATTGGACGGCTTGGGTTCCGCCTTGGCTTTCGGCGCCTTCCTGCCGGCCTTTCTGGCGCGAACCAGTTCCAGCAGTGCCTCCTGATATCGGTCCCGGAACTCGGTGGGATCGAACTTGCCCTTCTGCTTATCGATGATGTGCTCGGCCAACCCGATCATCTCGCTGTCGGGCTTTCCCGACTTGATCTCGGCGAAGACGCCGGCGGGCTCGCGCACGGTGTCGCCATAACGCAGGGTGGTCAGCATCATGCCCTTGCCGCGCGACTCGACCACCACCGGGCGTTCCCTCTGATAGAGCACGATGCGAGCGAGCCCGGCCATCTTCTTTTCTGCCAGCGCGTCGCGGATCACCGCAAAGGCCTCTTCCGAGACCTTGTCGGCGGGCGTCACGTAGTAGGGTGCGTCGAGATAGATCTGCTCGATCGACGATTTGTCGACGAAGCCGTCGAGATTGAGCGTGTGCGAGGACTCGATCTGCACCGCCTCGATGTCTTCCTCTTCGATGAAGATGAATTCGTCCTTGCCGACTTCGTAGCCCCTGACCTCGTCGTCTTTATCCAGCGGCTTGCCGCTCTCGGCATCGACATAGATGCGCCGGACCCTGTTGCCGGTCTTGCGATTGAGCACGTGGAAGGAAACCTTCTCGGCATGGGTCACGACGTTCGTCAATTCGACGGCACAGGTGACCAGCGACAGTTTGAGATAACCGCTCCAGGCGGGACGCGGCGCCATGGCGATCTCCTTGGCGACAGGAATGCAGCCGGAACGGCGAACGCACCGCTTCGGTTCCGACGTCGCAGGCCGGCGCATCGCGTCGGCTTCAGCCGGCTGAACCGGGAAGCAGCGCTGAAGTTCCCGGCGGGAGAAGCAACGGGAGCTTTCGACAAGGGCTTGGCCCGACATATTCGAGTTGCAGACATTTCGTTCGAAACGTCCGTCCGTCGCGGGATCATTCGGAACAATGGGCCTTCGGGCAAGTTGGATACGGCTCCAACGGCGAATTGATCTGGAACGACCGTGGCGACGCGGAAGATCGACAAGGACAGGCGTGAGCGCACCTCGAATGCGGCGCGCGAACTGCTTGAGACGGAACGACTGGCGCGCCAGGCAAAGACGGCGCGACTACGCGAGCAGCGTTTGGCCGCGGCACCGGCGGCAAAGTCGCCTCCTCCCGCGGCCAGGCCGGGCCGGACGCCCAAGAAGCGAAAAATCATAGATATCAGCTAGCGCCTGGCTCCGTTCGGCGCTGCCGCTTTAGGGCGGCCGGAAATCGATGACGCGTCCAGCCAGCTTCTCTCATTCCTTGGCCGCTGGCTCTCCAGGCCCAATCTCGGTCTCATCTAATATGTGCTCGTGAATGATGCCGAGGATTTGCAGCCTCACCGCCTCACGCGCCTCCGGCTGGATGAACGGCATGAGGAGATCGACCCTCTCCTTGACCCGACGGGGCAGATCAGCGCTGGGATCGGTCAGCTGGCTGCCATGCTCATAGAGGTTGTCGGTAAGTTTCTTATCCAGATCGGAAAAGATGCCCATGGCTGTCGCTCCACATTGACGGCGGAACAGCCGTGCCCCGAATTGGTTCCGTCTCGCCGAGCCTCGTTTGCCGCGCGTTGCCGAATCCCAAGAATTCGAACGGAACAATCGCACTCTGCGCATGTTCGGCCGGACCACACTCACACGGTCGGAGAACGAAATGGAAAACGGAAAGCTCGCCGTGGTGACCGGCGCTTCCAGCGGCATCGGCAAGGAACTGGCGAAATTATGCGCGAGAGATGGCTACGAACTGGTGATCGTGGCCGACGAGCCGGCGATAGAGCAGGCTGCCGAGGCGCTGCAATCTCACCACGTTGCAGTCGAGGCGGTAGAAGCCGACCTCGCGACCGAGGAAGGGGCCAATCAACTGATCGCGAGGATTGGTGACCGCGCTATTGACCTTCTGTTCCTCAACGCGGGACGAGGCCTGGGCCGGGGCTTCATCGATCAGGACTGGCCCAAGGCGCGCCGCGTCATCGACACGAACATCACCGGCACGGTCTATCTGGCACATCGGCTCGGCCGGCAGATGGTCCGGCGTGGCCGCGGCCGGATCCTGTTCACGGGCTCCATCGCCGGCTTCATGCCCGGCACCTTCCAAGCGGTCTACAACGGCACCAAAGCCTTCATCGATTCTTTCGCCATCGCGCTGCGCCATGAGTTGAAGGACAGCGGTGTGACCGTGACAGTGCTGATGCCCGGCGCGACGCAGACCCGCTTCTTCGAGCGGGCCGACATGATGGACACCGAAATCGGGACTCAGGAGAAAGACAATCCGGCCGATGTGGCCAAGGACGGCTATGATGCCATGATGGCCGGAAAAGAGCAGGTCGTTAGCGGTTTGAAGAACAAGATGCAGGCTGCCGCGGCCCATGTCACGCCGGCCGGCACGCTGGCCGAGCAGCATCGCAAGGCCGCCGAACCGGGTTCCGCGAACAACGGATGAATGCGAGGCGCCGCCCGGGGAACATTCCAGCCGGGCGCAAGTTCGATGCACTCAATCCTCCGATCGACAGGAATGGCACGATGAAAGCGCTGACATGGCACGGCAAGGGCGATATCCGGTGCGACGCGGTCGCCGATCCCGCGATCGAGGACGACCGCGACATCATCATCAGGGTTACCTGCTGCGCCATTTGCGGTTCGGACCTGCATCTGATGGACGGCTATATGCCGACGATGAAATCGGGCGACGTGCTGGGCCATGAGACCATGGGCGAAGTGGTGGAGGTCGGCCGTGGACACAGCAAGTTCAAGAAGGGCGATCGCGTCGTCGTTCCCTTCAATATCTCATGCGGCGAATGCTGGTTTTGCCAGAACGGCCTGTTTTCACTCTGCGACCGGTCGAACCCCAACGCCGACCAGGCCGCCAAGGTCATGGGCCAGTCGCCCGCGGGCCTGTTCGGCTATTCGCATCTGGTCGGTGGCTATTGGGGCGGGCAAGCCGAGTATTTGCGCGTGCCTTTTGCCGATGTCGGCCCGATCAAGGTGCCGGACGGCATGGACGACGACCAGGTCCTGTTCCTCTCCGACATCTTCCCGACCGGCTATATGGCGGCGGAGAACGCCGGCATCCGGGAGGGCGACACCGTCGCCATCTGGGGCTGCGGGCCGGTCGGCCAGTTCGCGATCCAGAGCGCCTGGATGCTTGGCGCCGGACGCGTGATCGCCATCGACAAGGTACCGGAGCGGCTTGCTATGGCGCGCGACCACGGCAAGGCCGAGACCCTCGATTTCAGCAACTTGAATATCTACGATGCCCTGATGGCCATGACCAACGGTCGCGGCCCGGACAGTTGCATCGACTGTGTCGGCACCGAAGCCGATGCCAGCGCCACCCCGGATTCCATGCTCGATAAGCTCAAGGCGAGTGTCTATCTTGGCACCGACCGGCCGCATGTGCTGCGCGAGGCGATCTATTGCTGTCGCAAGGGAGGCACCATTTCGGTGCCCGGCGTCTATATCGGCCTTGTCGACCACATCCCGTTCGGCGCGGCGATGAACAAGGGGCTGACGTTCCGCATGGGACAAACCCACACGCAACGCTATCTCGAGCCTCTCCTGCACAAGGTCCAAAGCGGCGACATCGACCCGTCCTTCGTGATCACCCACCGCGCCGGGCTCGAGGCCGGACCCGACCTCTACAGGAAGTTCCGCGACAAGCAGGACGGCTGCATCAAGGTCGTGATGCGCCCTCACGGGTGACCACGTCTTTGCCCGGAACTCGCCCGGGCGCCCTGTCGTTGCGATCAGGTAAGGAGGTATCAAATGGCTCAACTGAAAAACACATCTCGGCCGGCCACCAGGTCACCGAACGCTGAAGGCCTTCCGCGTCCAAACCGCGATGCTATGGATAGCGACGCCGGCGCGAGACCGGCAGTTCCCAAAACAGCCGGCGCCGCCGAGGAACAGTCGACATCACCGCTCGACAGTAAGGTTGCCAATCGCAATGCCGGTCGCAAGCGCGAGGCCGGAACCACCCCGCGCCCAACCGACAAGCCATTGGATTGAGGCAACCGGGGCGGCGCGGCAGCCTCCGCCGGTCGGGCCGCTTGCGTGCGTTCGTTGCTGGTTACCTGCCGCCGCCCGCGTCAACCATTCCCGCTCCGCTCGACAAATTTGTTGAAGCGGCTCTTTCCTCCGCTCCCGGCCTTGTCCTGATGGAGGAAGGCAAGGTCGTTCTCGTCGAAGATCCGGAAGAACTCATCCCACTCGATCGGTTCGAGCGCTTCCTCCGGCTCGCCGAAGTCGATGCGCAGGATGCCGCCCTCGCCCTTGGTGCGAACCACGGCGGGATGGCCGTCCCTCTCCTCAACCCATTTGCGAATTTCGTCGTGATTGGTGGTCGTCTTCGCTTCAGACATGGCATTCCCTTTCTCGCCGCACGTCGGTGAGCGGCCCTAACAGCGCGCAAAGGGCAATGTTCCCGGGCATGCGGGCGACCCGCCGACAGCTTCGCCACGAGGGAACTTTGATGAAGCAGGGAACAAACCTTTTGTCCCGAAGTTCGGGAGCCCAACGCTAAATCGGCCCCAACGCTAAATCGGCCCCAACGCTAACTCGGCAAGGAGTTCTCGTGAAACGTGTCCTGGTTACGGGAGGCTGCGGTTTCATTGGCCGGCATGTCGCCCAGGAACTCATCGAGCATGGCTACGAGGTCCGTGTCCTGGACGCACTCTTGGACCAAGTGCACGGCAATGAAGCCGTCAGCATTCCAGCTGGCGCCGAGCTGATACGGGGAGATGTACGTGATCGAGACGCGGTCGCCGACGCGGTAGCGGATGTCGACACCGTCATCCACCTCGCTGCCGAGGTCGGCGTCGGCCAATCCATGTACGAGATCGCCCGATATGTCGGCACCAACGATCTCGGCACCGCGACCCTGCTCGAGGCGTTGATCAAGAAACCAGTCGAACGCATTGTCGTCGCATCGTCGATGAGCATCTACGGCGAAGGCCTCTACAAGACACCAGACGGGCGGCGTATCCACGATGCCCATCGCAAGCCAAGCGACATCAGGATCGGCCAATGGGACCCGCTGTCGGCTGCCGGCGAAGCGCTGTCGCCGATTCCGACCGACGAGGAGAAACGTCCTGACCTCGCTTCGATCTACGCGCTGACCAAATATGCGCAGGAACGCGCGGTGCTGATCTTCGGTCAGGCTTATGACGTGGATGCGGTGGCATTGCGCCTGTTCAACGTCTTCGGCGCCGGTCAAGCGCTCGCAAATCCCTACACCGGCGTGCTTGCCAACTTCGCTTCGCGGCTCGCCAACGGCAAGCGGCCGATGATCTTCGAGGACGGCGAGCAAAAGCGCGACTTCGTCCATGTGCGCGATGTCGCCCGGGCTTTCCGGCTGGCGCTGGAGCAACGCCAGGCAGCCGGCCACGCGATCAATATCGGCAGCGGACGGTCCTACACCATCAGCGAGGTCGCTCGATTGCTTGCAGAAGCGATGGGCGTTCCGAAGCGGCCGCCCGAAATCCTCGGCAAGGCGCGCTCCGGCGACATCCGCAACTGCTTTGCCGACATTGCCAAGGCGCGCGAGCTGCTTGGCTTCGAGCCGAGCCATCGGCTTGAGAACTCCCTCGGTGAATTCGCGGCCTGGGTTCGCAACACCGTCGTCATCGACCGCGGCGCTGACATGAAGCGCGAACTTGAAGAGCGGGGGCTGGTGTCATGAGTGAGCGGCATCGCGGCCTTGGCAAAGCGCCGGTGGCCGTCATCGGCGGCAGCGGCTTCATAGGCTCAAACCTCGCCGACAGCCTGTTGTCGGATGGCGAGCCCGTTCTGGTCATCGACAATCTCAGCCGAGCCGGCGTCGAGCAGAACCTCGAATGGCTGGCGCAAAAGCACGGCAGCGATCTTAGAGTTGAAACCGTAGACGTGCGCGACCAAGCCAGACTGGCCTCCGTGCTGACGCCAGCAAGAGCGATCTTCCATCTGGCCGCCCAGACCGCCGTGACCACGAGCCTGATCGATCCCGCGGAGGACCTCGACATCAATCTCAAAGGCACCTTCAACGTGCTTGAGGCGGCGCGCCAGGTGAGCGCCCCGGTAATCTTCGCCAGCACTAACAAGGTCTACGGCAGCTTGCCCCAGCTCGCGGTGCAGGAAACGGACGACCGTTACGAGCCTTGCGACGAAGCCATCCGCGCCAATGGCGTCGACGAGACGATCGGGCTCCATTTCTGCACGCCCTATGGCTGCTCCAAGGGCGCTGCGGACCAGTATGTCCTTGATTATGCCAAGTCCTATGGCCTGCCGACGGCGGTGCTGCGCATGAGCTGCATCTATGGACCGCGCCAGTTCGGCACCGAGGACCAGGGCTGGGTCGCCCATTTCCTCCTCAGCGCGCTCAGCGGCCGGCCCATCACCGTCTATGGCGACGGCAAGCAGGTGCGCGACATCCTGCATGTGTCCGACGCGGTTGCCGCCTATCGCGGAGTGCTGGCCAGGATCGAAGACCTCAAGGGACAGGCGTTCAATCTTGGCGGCGGACCGCGGAATGCCGTCAGCCTGCGCTCGCTCCTGTCGGAGATCGCCATCATGACCGGCCGCGACATCGTGGTGCGGCAGGATCTCGAACGCACCGGCGACCAGCCCTTCTTCATCGCCGATACCCGCAAGATAGAGGCCGCGCTTGGCTGGCGGGCGCATGTCCCGTGGCGCGAAGGCATCAGCGACCTTGCCGGCTGGCTGTTGCGGCACCGTCTTCAGCCGCACGCTGAAGTGGCGAGGTACGTCGCATGAAAGTCGCACTGGTCAATCCACGTTGGACGTATGAACACAGCATCTATTTCGGCTGCCGCCAGCCGCATCTGCCCCTGGAGCTTGGCTACTGCAAAGCGCTCTTGGAGACCGACGGCCACAGCGTGCTGATGCTGGACGGGCAGTTGCAGCATCTCGACAACGCGGAACTTGCCGAGCGCGTGGCGGCGTTCGCGCCGGACATGACCGTCGTGACCACCGCGCCGACCTATCTGTTCTGGCGCTGCGCGCCGCCGGAGCTGCGGGTGCCGGCAGAATTCCTGAAGCATCTCGCCGGGCGCGGCGGGCGCACCGCCGCCGTCGGGCCGCATGGCTCGGCGACGCCGGCCCCTACCCTGCGCAAGCTTGGCGTCGATGTCGTCGTGCGCGGCGAATGCGAGGAGGTGGTGGCGGAGCTTGCCGGGCGCGGCGAATGGAGCGCCGTCCCTCACACGGCGCGGCTCGAGAGCGGCGTGCTGGCCTGCAACGGTGGCGTGAGCGTCAGCCGCTTCGTCGACCACCCGGCACTTCATTGGCCGTCCGATTGGATTGCGGCCCATTCGCACCACCATCATCGGTTCGACGCGGACCAGAAGGGCGCCGGTGCAGAGGTGGAAGCTTCGCGGGGTTGCCCCTATAATTGCAGCTTCTGCGCCAAGATCGATTTTCGCGACGCCTACCGCCGCAGGAACCACGACGCGGTCGTCGCCGAGATCGACGGTCTGATGGCCCAGGGCGTCGGCTACATCTACTTCATCGACGAGATTTTCCTGCCCCAGAAGGCGCTGCTCGAGGCCCTTGTCGACCGCGATATCCAATTCGGCGTTCAGACGCGCATCGACCTCTGGAAACCGGAGTTGCTGGAATTGTTGGGCGAGGCCGGCTGCGTCTCGATCGAAGCTGGCCTGGAAAGCCTGACCGTCGAAGGCCGCGAGATGCTGGCCAAGCGCTGTCGGCTGGGCACCGAGGAATTGGCCGCGCTGCTGGTCGATGCCCGCCGCCATGTTCCTTTCGTCCAAGCCAATCTGATCGGCGTGGTCGAGGACGATCCGGCCCTGGTGGAGTATTGGCGCAAGCACCTCATCGACAACGGCGTCTGGGCCAACGAGCCGGTGCCGCTCTATCCCTATCCGAGCTCGCCAAGTTACCGCGAGCTGTGGGGCGAACCCGACGATTTCGCCTGGGAGCGCGCGCATGAGCACTATCTGGCTTCGTTCCGGACGTTCAGCGACATCCAGGACCAGCGCCCGCGCGCGCTGGCCGAATTGGAGTCCTCATGCTGCAATCATTGATCCATCGCCCGCGGCGCATCCTGATGACCACCGACTCCGTCGGTGGCGTCTGGCGATATTCGCTCGACCTGGCGCGCGAGCTCACCAACCGAGGGGACAGCGTCGTGCTGGCCGGGCTAGGGCCTCGGCCTTCTCGGGAGCAGGCACAAGAGGCGCAATCCTTCGCGACGCTCGCATGGCTCGAGACCCCTCCGGACTGGATGACGCGCAACGAGAGCGATCTCGACGGCCTGCCCGGCGAGCTTCGGGAGCTTGCGACGGCCTATGCCGCGGACCTCGTTCATCTTAACGCTCCGGCCCAGGCGGCCGAGGTCGATCTGCCCTGCCCCATCCTCGTGGTCTCGCATTCCTGCGTCGTGACGTGGCTGCATGCCGTGCGCGGTCAGGTGCCGACCGATGCCTGGGCCTGGCAGAAAGACCGCAACCGGGCCGGTTTCAATCGCGCCGATATTGTGGTGGCACCCAGCCGAAGCCACGCCGACATGCTTGAGGCCTGCTACGGGCCGGTCGCGCGGCTAAGTGTCGTCCACAACAGTGCTCTTCCCGGCCCGGTCGCCTCGCGCCGCGAGCCTTTCGTCCTGGCCGCCGCCCGCTGGTGGGATCAAGGAAAGAACGCGGCGGTGCTGGATGCCGCGGCTGCCATAACCGAATGGCCAGTCCATGCCGCCGGCCCGCTCGGCGGGCCGGACGGGCAGATGGCGCGTCTCGATCATTGCGTCGCGCTCGGCTCGATCGGCTATGCCCAAGTGCGTCAGCGGATGGAGCGCGCTGGCATTTTCGTTTCGCCATCGATCTACGAGCCCTTCGGGCTTGCCGCTCTGGAAGCCGCGCTCTCGGGCGCGCCGCTGGTCCTCGCCGACATCGCGACCTATCGCGAACTCTGGGACGGCGCGGCTATGTTCTTCGACACGCGCGATCCGCATGCGCTTGCCGGATGCATCGCCCACCTCTCCCGCGACGAAAATTTGCGGCGCCAGCTTGGCCGGCGCGCCGTCCGTCGCGCGCGCAAATTTTCGCCGCAGGCGCAGGCGGTCGCGATGAGTGAAATCTACGATCGTGCGGCGATGGCCGTCGCAGGGCGCTGACCATGCATTTCGTATTCTACACCCATTCCGTCGTTTCCGATTGGAACCATGGCAATGCGCATTTCCAGCGCGGCATCATGCGCGAGCTTGTTGCGAACGGACACCACGCCCTCGCGCTCGAACCCGCGGACGGTTGGAGTCGTTCGAACCTTCTGGCCGAGCAAGGCTCCTTCGCCGTCGAGCGCTTCCGGAAGGATTTTCCCGAGCTGATGCCGGTGACCTACGATGCGTCCTTCGATCACGAGGCCTGGATTGCGAAGGCGGATGTGGTGATCGTCCATGAATGGACCGATCCAGATCTTGTGGCGCGGATCGGGCGGGCCAAGCTCAACGGCGGCAAGTTCACGCTGCTGTTTCACGACACGCATCACCGCGCCGTGTCGGCGACGCAGTCGATCTCGGCACTGAACCTGGAGCACTATGACGGCGTCTTGGTCTTCGGCGAGGCGTTGCGGGAGAGCTACCTTCGCGCCGGCTGGGGCCGACGGGCTTTCACCTGGCATGAAGCAGCGGACGAACGGTTGTTCAAACCCTCTCCCGAAGTCGACGCCGTATCGGATCTGGTCTGGGTCGGCAACTGGGGCGACGACGAACGCAGCGCCGAAATCCACGAGTTCCTCGTCGCGCCGGCACGCGAGCTTGGCCTGTCGGGAACCGTTCACGGGGTGCGCTACCCAGCGCAGGCGCGGGCCGCGCTCGCCGACGCCGGCTTGCGCCACGAGGGTTGGATCGCAAATGCCGACGTCCCGAAAGCGTTCGCGCAGCATCGCGTGACGGTGCACATCCCGCGCCGACCCTATCGGGACCATCTGCCGGGCATTCCCACGATCCGCATGTTCGAGGCATTGGCCTGCGGCATTCCCCTCGTCTCTGCGCCATGGTCGGACGTGGAAGAGCTGTTCCGTCCCGGCAAGGACTTTCTGTTTGCCCGCGACGGCTCCGAGATGCGCCAGCACCTGCGCGACGTGCTGCACGACGCCGCGCTTGCGAAGGCTCTGGCGGCAGCCGGGCTGGAAACCATCCTGGCACGGCACACATGCCGGCGCCGCGCCGACGAATTGTTCGACATACTCGCCGCATGCGGCAATCGCCATGCGGTTGACGGGGTGCCAACAAGGGAGGCCGCCGCATGAAGATCGCCTTTTACGGATCCAGCCTGCTGTCGTCCTATTGGAACGGCGCCGCCACCTATTATCGCGGCCTGCTGAAGGCACTTTCCCGGCGCGGTTACGACATCGTCTTCTACGAGCCGGACGCCTTTGACCGGCAGAAGCACCGCGACATCGAGGTTCCCGACTGGTGCGACGTCGTCGTCTACGAGGCGACGCCGGATGCGCTGATGCAAGTCGCTTGCTGCGCCGCGCAGGCCGACATCGTGGTCAAGGCAAGCGGTGTGGGCTTCGAAGACGAAGCGCTGTTGCGCGCCGTGCTCGACCACGCCCGCAATGACGCGCTGACGGTGTTCTGGGACGTCGACGCCCCGGCGACGCTCAGCGAATTGCGGAACGATGCCGGCCATCCTCTCCACGAGGAGCTCAAAAGGATCGCCCTCGTGCTGACCTATGGCGGCGGAGATCCCGTCGTGTGGGACTATAGGGCGCTTGGCGCCGCCGAATGTGTGCCGATCTACAACGCGCTCGATCCCGAGACGCATTTCCCCGTCGCCCGAGATTCCCGCTTCGCCTGCGATCTGGCCTTTCTCGGCAATCGCCTGCCGGATCGCGAGGCCCGCGTGGAAGGCTTCTTCCTCGAGCCGGCCGGTGCGCTGGAGGACCAGAAGTTCCTGCTCGGCGGATCAGGCTGGGGCGACAAGCCGATGCCGGCGAATGTCTCCTGGCTCGGCCATGTCGGCACTCGAGACCATAACGCCTTCAATGTCACGCCGAAGGCGGTGCTGAACATCAGCCGCGACAGCATGGCCAGCAACGGCTTTTCGCCGGCAACGCGGGTGTTCGAGGCGGCCGGCGCCGGTGCATGCCTCATCACCGACGCCTGGGCCGGTGTCGAGCTGTTCCTTACGCCTGGCGAGGAAATCCTGGTGGCGCGAGACGGCGCCGACGTTGTCGAGATCATGTGCACGCTCACACCAGGGCGCGCAAAGGCGATCGGGGCGGCAGCGCTTCGGCGTGTTCTGGCCGAGCACACCTACACACTGAGGGCTGAACGGGTTGACGCAATCTTAAAGGCGCATTTCGAGCGCGAGACCGTGGAGGCCGCAGAATGACGAAGGCACTCGATATCGTGTTCCTGGGTCTTTCTCTGTCCTCTTCCTGGGGCAATGGCCATGCGACGACGTTTCGGGGGCTGCTGCGGGGCCTCGACGAGCTCGGCCATCGCGTCACCTTCTTCGAACGCGACGTGCCCTGGTACGCGCACCACCGCGACCTGCGCGACCCCGATTATTGCGACTTGCGCTATTACGACACCGTCCAGGAGCTTCGTCGCAGCCATGAACGAGACCTTCAGCAGGCCGATGTTGTGGTCATCGGCTCGTTCGTGCCTGAAGGCAGGGCGGTCATCGACGACCTCGCGTCGCTGTGCACCGGGCTATTCTGCTTCTACGACATCGACACGCCGGTGACGCTGGCCAGGATTGCCGAGGATGACTGCGACTATCTCGCGCGTCGGCAGATTCCCTATTTCAACCTTTATTTCTCCTTCACGGGCGGACCGACCCTCCATCGCCTGGAGCTCGAATTCGGCGCGCGTCGGGCCGAACCGCTCTATTGCTCCGTCGACCCCGAGCGGCACCATCGAAACCGAAATGTGATCAAATGGGATCTAGGCTATCTCGGCACCTACAGTCCGGATCGGCAACAGACCCTGGAAACGCTTCTGCTCGAGCCTGCGCGTCGACTGCCGGATCGACGCTTCGTGGTTGCGGGCTCGCAATACCCGCACGATATCGACTGGCCCGATAATGTCGAGCGGATCGAGCACCTGCCGCCGGCCGAGCATGCCGGATTTTATAGCCGGCAGCGCTACACGTTGAATGTGACACGCACTTCGATGGTCGAAGCCGGATGGTCGCCCAGCGTCCGGCTTTTCGAAGCAGCGGCGTGCGGGACGCCGATCATCAGCGATCGCTGGCCCGGCCTCGACAGTTTCTTTCCGGCTACGGCGATACAGACGGCCGGCAGCGCAGATGATGTGACGGGAATTCTTCTGGGACAGCCCGACCGCGCCAGGCTCAGCATGGCCAGGCAGGCCCATTCGCTGGTCCTGGAAAGACACACCGGAGTTGCTCGGGCACGAGAGTTCACGTCGATGCTGGCGCGGGCAAGGCAGACACGTCCGGTGCTCGATCTGGATGTCGAAAGTGCAGCATGACAGGCAGACAGGAGAACACACAGATGCGGCGTTCAAGAAAGGCCCAACAGACACGGACGGCGCTTGTCGCCGGCGGTGCCGGTTTCCTCGGTTCGCACCTATGCGAGGCCCTGTTTGGCATCGGCTATCGCGTGATCTGCATCGACAACTTTCTCACCGGCCGAATGGAGAACATTACGCCGCTTATCGGCCAATCGCGCTTCCGGTTGATCGAGCAGGATATCTGCAGCCCGCTGGAACTGGGTGAACCGGTCGACCGTGTCTTCAACCTGGCATGCGCGGCGTCACCGCCCCGCTACCAGGCCGATCCCGTTCATACCACACGCACGTGCGTGGTCGGGTCGCTCAATCTCCTCGAGCTTGCCGTTCGCGACGGTGCACGCTTCCTGCAGGCATCGACCAGCGAAGTGTATGGTGATCCCGAGCAGCATCCGCAGCGTGAGGACTATCTCGGCCATGTGAACTGCACCGGCCCGCGCGCCTGCTACGACGAAGGCAAGCGCACTGCGGAGACGCTTTGCTTCGACTACCTTCGGGCCGATCGGGCCGACGTGCGTGTCGCCCGTATCTTCAACACTTATGGCCCAAGGATGGACCCCGCCGACGGTCGCATCGTCTCGAATCTGGTCATGCAGGCACTTGAAAAGCGGCCGATGACGATATTCGGCGATGGCCGGCAGACGCGATCCTTCTGCTACGTCACCGACCTGGTCGAAGGCCTGTTGCGGCTCATGGACATCGAGCCCAATCCGCGCCAGCCGATCAATCTTGGCAACCCCGGGGAATTCACCGTCCTCGAACTGGCCGGCCTGGTGAGGGAACTGACCGGCACCAGGTCGCCCGTCAAATTCCTGCCTTTGCCGGAAGACGATCCCCGCCGGCGACGCCCCGATATAGCCCGTGCGAAGGAGCTTCTCGGATGGGCCCCCAAGGTGCCTCTCCGGCAGGGCCTGCTGCAAACGGTCGTCTACTTCGCCGAACTCGACGGCAGCGCGACCGTGTCGCCCGCCACCGCGACCAACAGGTCCGGGGCAGACGGAGTTGAAACCGGCGGCCCGCAGGATCCCGATGCGTCCCGCGTTCTTTTCACCGAAGCGGAACATCCGACCGAGATTCTGGTTGGGCCCGATAACCGGCACGGAGAACGCAGTCGTGCAGTCGAAGCGATCAGCCAAGGACATCGAGCAGATGGCGGCCGCGGAAACCGCCGCCTTCCTGCGACGAGCCTCCATCACCTACCTCGAATGTTGCGTCAGCCTGATGATGACGCATCTTCAACGCGAAGAAGTCGCAACCATCCTCGAGCGGGAAGCTGACATGCTGCGCAGGCTGGACTGAGCCCCCAGCGCCTCAGACGAATGACGAACAAATAGCATATGAGCCCCGCAGTCTGAGGTCCGAACGTCCACCTCGCCAATGAAGGGGACCCGATATGAGTCTCGGCACAATCCTCATTATTATCCTGATCTTGTTGCTGATCGGCGCGATCCCGGCCTGGCCGTATTCGTCGGGCTGGGGCTATGGGCCTTCGGGCGTGCTCGGCGTCATACTTGTCATCCTGGTGATCATGGCGCTCATGGGCCGGATTTGAGGCCGAGCGGGCGAGATTCCATTAGCCGCACTCCGAACGTCGCGTCCTGCGCTGGCCTCGGAGACAACGCGGCAACGGGGGTATTGAACGTCGACCGCATCGGCGAATTTTCCACCTCTCAAGGAACATTCCTGACCGGTCACAGTTCGGCGCGAGGAACTTACCTCCAACAATAGAGGCGGCGGTTTCGTGACATCGAAAAAGGTTCGCATCGGCATCGTCGGTGTCGGCAATTGCGCATCCTCCCTAGTGCAAGGCCTCACCTATTATCGTCAGGCAAAAAGCAACGAGCCGATCCCCGGGCTAATGCATGCCGATCTCGGCGGCTACCATGTCGAAGACATCGAGGTCGTCTGCGCCTTCGACGTCGCCAAGAGCAAGGTCGGGCGCGATGTGGCCGAAGCAATCTACAACGCCCCGAACAACACCTTCCGTTTTGCCGATGTGGCGCCGATCGGCGTGCGCGTGCAACGCGGACCTACACTCGACGGCATCGGCAAATATCTGCGCGATGAAATCGAGGAAGCGAATGAGCCGGTCGCCGACGTGACCGCAGGCCTTCGGGAAAGCGGGGCCGAGGTGCTGGTGTCCTATCTGCCGGTCGGCTCGGATGCGGCAACCCGCTATTATGCCGAATGCGCGTTGGGGGCCGGGTGCGCTTTCGTCAACTGCATACCGGTCTTCATCGCTTCGCGGCCGGAATGGCGCCGCCGCTTCGAAGAGCGCGGCCTGCCCCTGATCGGAGACGACATCAAGAGCCAGGTCGGCGCTACCATCGTTCACCGGCTGCTCGCCAATCTGTTTCGGGAGCGCGGGGTGCGCATCGACCGCACCTACCAGCTCAACTTCGGCGGCAACACGGACTTCCTCAACATGCTGGAGCGTGAGCGGCTGGAATCGAAAAAGATCTCCAAGACGCAGTCGGTCACCAGCCAGATCGATGTACCGCTCGAGCCCGGCAACATCCATGTCGGACCCAGCGATCATGTGCCTTGGCTCACCGACCGCAAATGGGCCTATATCCGGGTCGAAGGCACGACCTTCGGCGGCGTCCCGCTGAATGCCGAACTCAAGCTGGAAGTCTGGGATTCCCCCAACTCCGCCGGAGTGGTCATCGACGCGGTGCGCTGCGCCAAGCTGGCGCTCGATCGCGGTATCGCTGGGGCGCTCACCGGGCCTTGCAGTTATTTCATGAAGTCTCCGCCGGAGCAGTTCACCGATGCCGAAGCCCGCCTGCGCACCCTCGCCTTCATAGCCGGTAGGGGCGAGCCGATGCTCGACGCCGCGGAATGACAACGACTATTTTCCTCGTGCGGCATGCTGCGTATGACAATGTCGGCCGCTATCTGGCAGGCCGCCAGGATATCGATCTTGGCCAAACCGGCCAGGCACAGACGCTGCGTCTGGCCCGCCGTCTGGCGAGGGAACCGCTCGCGGCCATTTTCAGCAGCCCGCGCAAGCGCACCTTGGAAACCGCGAAACCGATCGCTGTCGCCTGCAATATCGAGCAGATCGGAATCTGCCAGGAATTGGACGAGATCGATTTCGGCGCATGGTCCGGCAAGACATTCGAAGAGCTGGCCGATGACGCCGCCTGGCGGATGTGGAACGACCAGCGACAGAGCGCCCGAACACCGAGCGGCGAGACCATGCAGGACACCCAGCAGCGGATCGTCGACCTCATGGACGTGCTGCGCGAACAGGCCCCAAACCGATGCGTTGCACTGATCAGTCACGCGGACGTCATCAAGGCTGCGGTGTGCAAGGTGCTTGGCCTTCAGCTCGGCGACTGTTTTCGCTTCGACATCGAACCTGCCTCGATCACCACCGTCGTCCATGGCGACTGGGGCTCTAAGCTCATTCGCCTGAACGAAATCGCCTGACTGGAGCTGCCCGATGCGCATGGTGATCTTCGGCCTCACGGTCACCTCTTCCTGGGGAAACGGACATGCCACGCTTTGGCGCGGGCTGATACGCGCGCTGGCGCCACTCGGCTGGTCGATCAGCTTCTTTGAGCGCGACACGCCCTACTATGCCGGCGCAAGGGATCTCACCCATCTCGATGGCGGCCACGTGGTGCTCTATCCGGGATGGGATGATATTGCCCAGGCTGCGGCAATCGCGGTCCGGCAGGCTGACGCGGTCATCGTCACCTCCTACTGCCCGGATGCTGTTGAAGCCTCACGCCTCGCGCAGGAGAGTTGCCGTGGGCTCAAGGTGTTCTACGATCTTGATACCGCGGTGACGCTCGCGCGCATCGAGCAGGGCGAGCAGCCTCCCTATTTCGGTCCGGAAGGCCTTCGCGATTTCGATTTGGTGCTGAGCTACACCGGCGGCGAGGCACTCGGTGCGCTCAAGTCCATGCTGGGGGCGCGCCGTGTCGTGCCGCTCTACGGCCATGTCGATCCGGAGCGTCATCGGCCGGCAAAGTCCAGGCTCGAGTTTGCGGGCGATCTGTCCTACCTCGGCACTTATGCCTCGGATCGCCAGGCCGGCGTCGAGAAGCTGCTCGTCGCGCCCGCCGTCCGGCTGCCGGATCGCCGTTTCGTCATTGGCGGCGCTCAATATCCGCAGGAGTTTCCGTGGAGCGACAACATCTTCTTCGTCAGGCATTTGCCGCCTGCCGATCATCCGGCCTTCTTCTGCTCGTCACGTCTCACCCTGAATGTCACCCGCGAGGCCATGGCGCGCAAGGGCTGGTGCCCCTCCGGCCGGCTGTTCGAAGCGGCTGCCTGCGGCGCCGCCATCGTTTCCGACGACTGGCCGGGTCTGGACGACTTCTTCGAGCCCGGCTGCGAAATCCTGCTTGCACATTCCACCGACGATGTGGTCGCCGCGCTCGGTTTGTCGGACCGCGAGCTCGAGGCGTTGCGCCGCCGAGCCCGCGAACGCGTCCTCGACGAACACACATCCGCACGCCGCGCCGCGGAACTGGACCGGATTCTGGTCGAAGCCGCCACCGCGCCAGCAAGCGAACCGATGAAGGAAACCGTCTGATGTTGGGTATCGTGCCTGCGGCGGGGCGCGGCAGCCGCATTCAACCGCTGGGTTTTTCCAAGGAACTGCTCCCGGTTGGCAGCCGGATGGACGGGCAAACCGAGCGTCCGTGCGCGGTCAGCGAGTATCTGGTGCGCCGAATGGTGCGCAACGGCGTCGACAGGATCTGCTTCATCATCGGTTCGGGTAAGTCCGATATCCTCGAATACTATGCGGCCGGCTATGACAGCGCGGCCGCGATTTTCGTGGCCCAGCCCTCTCCCGTCGGTCTTTGCGACGCGATCTTCCGCGCCGCCCCTCTCGTCGCGCCGCAAGAGACCGTCCTGATCGGTCTGCCGGACACGATCTGGTTCCCCGAGGACGGCTTCTGCCATCTGCCGGACGACCGGCTGTCATTCCTGCTGTTTCCTGTAGACCGTCCCGAGCTTTTCGACGCCGTGGTTGTCGATCAGGACGGCCGCGTCGAGCAGATCCAGGTCAAGCAGCAGGACGCAGCCACGGACTGGGTCTGGGGCGCGTTCAAGATGCCGGGCTTCACCTTTCAGCGGCTCGCGGCGCTTTGGCGCGAGCGGGACGGCTGCGACGAGTATTTCGGAACGCTGGTCAATGCTTACCTTGCCGTCGGCGGTGAAGCCTGGGGCGTCAAGGCAGGCTCGGCCTATGTCGATGTCGGCACCTTCAACGGCTACCGCACGGCGCTCCGGCTGCTTGAAAACAACGACGCCTCGGAAGACGAAGACACAGCGATATTCGTGCCGCCGAGCCGCTCGCAGGTGCCATCCTTGCCAGGCGAAGGAGGCTGACCGTGCTGCATTCCGACGCGGAAATTCGCCGCCGCATCGATGCGCTTGGACCGTGGTTCCACAACATGGAACTGGCGGGCGTGGAGACCGCTCCCGACCATTTCCTCGGCAACTATCCTCTGGTGAAATGGCAGAAATTCGCGGATGCGATCCCGGCCGATCTCTCGGGCAAGTCGGTGCTCGATATCGGCTGCAACGCCGGGTTCTATTCCATTGAAATGAAGAAGCGAGGCGCCGATCGCGTGCTCGGCATTGATTTCGACGTGGACTATCTGACGCAAGCGCGTTTCGCCGCCGAAATCGCCGAGTGCGACATCGAATTCCGGCAATTGTCGGTCTACGACGTCGGCGCGCTCGGCGAGACCTTCGACATCGTGCTCTTCATGGGCGTGCTTTACCATCTACGCCACCCGTTGCTGGCGCTCGACCTGATCCGCGAGCATGTTGCGCGCGACTTGATGGTCTTCCAGTCGATGCAACGCGGGAGCAGCGAAATCCTCGCGCTCGAACAGAACTATGATTTTTGGACGCTCGACCTGTTCGATCGAACCGAATTCCCGAAGCTGCACTTCATCGAGCACCGCTACGCCGACGATCCGACCAACTGGTGGATCCCGAACCGCGGCTGCATCGAGGCGATGCTGCGCAGCGCCGGCTTCCAGATCCTGCTTCACCCGGAAGACGAGGTCTACTTCTGCCGCGCGTCCGATGAGCCGGCGGGTGAAGGTGCGGTCTACCCGTCGAAAGGACGAAATGATGATTGAAGCCGCCATGATCTGGAATGAGCCCAACAACAAGTCGCATTGGGACCCAGAGCTCGATCCGGACTGGAGCCGCTTCGCCGGCATGAGTATCCTGGCGGCGGACGCGATCGGGCTTGAAAACCCGGCGATCACCAGAGTGCTTGGCGGCATTTCGCCGATCGATGCCGGCTTCATGTCGCTGATCAAGGGATATGGTGTCCTCGACCATGTCGATGCCGTCGCCGTGCACGGCTTCCCGCTGGACTGGAACCTTTGGCAGATCCACGAATGGCCGCAAAAGCTCGGCGAGATCGCCGAAGTCACCGATCTGCCGATTTGGATCAGCGAAGTCGGCGTGTCGAGCTTCGGCGCCGAGGAGGTCCAGGTCTGGGGCCTGCGGCGGACGGCGGAGCTTCTGCTTGGCAACGCGCCCCGCGTCCAATGGTATAGCCTTTATGATTTGCCTCATGCTTGGGGAGCGACCACACGGCATCGCGAGGTGGAAGGCTCTTCCTATTACCGTCATTTCTACATGGGTCTTCTGCGCGAGGATGGCTCGCCCAAGCCCGCGCTCGAAGAGTTCGTGCGGCACACTCCGGAAATGGGCCTCGTCCAGTGGTTCCATTTCGAGGACCACCGGCTGGACGACGCCGTCGCCTGGATGAAGCGGCTGGGCGTCACCAGTCTGCGCACCGGCCTCTCTTGGGCCGACAGTTTCAGACCGAATGCCCTCGATTGGTTCGATCGCCAGATGGAAGCCCTGGCAGACTTCAACGTCACCATCACTTTCTGCTTCACGCCCGAGCACCGAGGCCTGCAGCCCCATCACACCAGCCCGCCACAGGCGCCCGAAGAGTTCGCCGAATTCTGCGCGAAGATGGTGCGCCGCTACGCACCTGGCGTGCGCGACGCCGCGATTCCCATGCGGCGGGTCTCGGCCGCATGAGGTCACTTCGGCTCGATCAGCCATGACGCTTACAGTGCTCAACGGCGCCTATCCGCTTGCGCCTGTCGGCCTCGATGCGGTCGGCGGCGCCGAGCAGGTGCTGTCGATGCTGGATCACGCACTGGTCAGGCAAGGCCATCAATCCATCGTCGTCGCCTGCCGGGGCTCCAGCGCGGCCGGGACCTTGGTCGAGACGCCTGCCGAAACAGGCGCGCTCGACGAGACGGCAAAGAGCCGCGCCCAGGACGCGCACCGCGCGGCGATCGCAGCCGCGCGTGCGCGCTGGCCGATCGATGTCGTCCATCTGCATGGCATCGATTTCGATGCCTATCTTCCCGATGACGGCCCCACGCTCGTGACACTGCACCTGCCGCTTGCCTGGTATCCGGCCGGAGTGCTGAGCCCGGCCCGTGAAGACCTGTGGCTGCACGCGGTCTCGGAGGCGCAGCAAGCAACCGCGCCGGCCGGATCGAGACTGATCGCGCCCATCCCAAACGGGGTTGACGTCAATGCGCTTGCCGCCCCCCGGTCGCATCGCAATTTCGCGCTCGTGTTAAGCCGAATATGCCCGGAAAAAGGCATCCACCTGGCGATCGACGCCGCGAAGCGCGCTGGAGTGCCGCTTGCAATAGGAGGGCAGATATATCCCTACCGGACACATGTTCAGTATTTCGCCGACGAGGTGGAGCCTCGCCTCGACAGGCGGCGGCGTTTCCTGGGACCGCTCGGGTTTTTCGCCAAGCGGCGGCTTCTCAACGCCGCCCGCTGCCTGGTCATTCCGAGCCTCGCCGCGGAGACGAGCTCGCTCGTTGCCATGGAAGCCCTCGCCTGCGGCACGCCGGTTGTGGCCTTCCCGAATGGCGCCCTGCCCAATGTCGTTGAGCACGGCAAGACCGGGTTCCTGGTCAATGATATCGACGAGATGGCGATAGCCATCGACGCTTCGGCCGACCTCGACAACGAAATATGCCGGGCCGAGGCGCGAGATCGGTTTTCGCTCGATCGCATGGTTTCGGCCTATATGGATGCCTATCGGGCATTGGCAAAGCTCGGCGATTCCCGAGCACGGTTGGGAGCCGCCGGGTGAGCGGCCTGCGTGCCGATGTCATCCGCGACCAAGAAGCGCTCGACGGTCTAGAGCAGCATTGGTGGCCGCTCTGGTCGCAATGCAGCTCTGCTACGCCTTTCCAGTCACCCGCCTGGCTCCTGCCATGGTGGCGGACATTCGCGCCGGGCGATCTCTCGGCGATCGCCGTGTGGAACGGAAACGATCTCGTCGGCCTGGCACCACTCTACCTCGAACGGCACGCTTCCGGTTTGCGCCTGCTTCCGATCGGAATATCGCTGAGCGACTATCTCGATATTCTTTGCGCACCCAAGTTCGAAGAAGCCGTCGGTACCTTGATTGCCGAGACTGTGCTTTCGCTCGAATGGTCGCAATGGATCCTGCCGGACCTTTCGAGTGAAGCCGCATCCCTGGAGCTTTTGCTGCCCGATATCGAAGAGAGCCGATCTACCGGCCATGCCGCCTGCCCCGTGCTTGCCTTGGCTGGCGACGAGACGCTTGCAGGGTGCGTTCCCGCGCGGCGAAGACGCCAGCTGCGTCGCGCGCTGCGAGCCGCGCAACGGAGAGGCCGGGTGACGATCAACCGGGCGGAGGCCGCGCCGGAGATATTTCTTGGTCAGCTGATCCGCCTGCACGACGCCCGCTGGGCCGGACAGGGCGGCGGCGTGCTGACGCAAAGCGCGATCGAGTTTCATCGCAATGCCTTGCCCCGTCTCGCCGCGAGCCATTTGGCGCGGTGCTGGCTGATGGAAATCGACGGCGCCGTCGTCGGCGCCTATTACGGTTTTCATCACCACGACCGCGCCTATGCCTATCTCGGCGGCTTCGACCCCGCTTACGCATCGGAGAGCCCCGGCGCCATTCTGATCGGCAAGGCTATCGCCGAAGCCGTTCAGGACGGCGCGCGAGAGTTCGATTTTCTACGCGGCCGGGAGAGCTACAAATACAGCTGGGGAGCAAAGGACCGATGGACCATACAACGGGTCTGGACCCGGAGCGCCTCGCCATGACCACAGCAGAGCGAGTGAGGTCGACCGCGAGGCATATCCTCGAGGATTGCATGGCGACCGACCTGTCCGCCGAAGTCGCGGTCGCCAGATTGGCAGTCGAGACGGATATGCGCGCGCCAGAATTGGCGGACGTCGCATTGGACATGCGTACAAGCGCTGTCGAGCAAAGGGGCTGGCTCGAGGACATCGCTGTGCTTCTTTCAGGCAAGGCAGATGCCTTCGATAGTCTGAGGTCAACGGCAGCTTCGGTTTGTCATGACCGTCTGCGCGGCGAAACCGGTGAGATGACGATCCGCCGGCTGGCCGAGGGC
>NZ_RZSV01000200.1:0-10250 GCF_004023205.1 Mesorhizobium sp. M1A.F.Ca.IN.020.03.2.1
CTGGTCTTGTAGTCGCGATCATTGGCCTCGACGTTGTTCGAGCGGCGGCTGTCGATGGCGATCTTCATCTGGCCAGCCAGTTCCGACACTGGCCCGACCGCGGCCGGCCCAGCAAAGCCGATAGCGATGAAGGCGAGATCCGCGCGGATAACGAATTCCGTGCCGGCGATCGGCTTGCGCTTTTCATCGACCTCGCAGCATTTGACGCCGGTCAGCGCGCCGTCCTCGCCGATGAATTCGAGCGTCGCCACCTGGAACTCGCGTTCGGCGCCTTCCGCCTGCGAGGACGAGGTGCGCATCTTCGTCGCCCAGTAGGGCCAGACCGAAAGCTTGTCTTCCTTTTCCGGCGGCTGCGGCCGGATGTCGAGCTGGGTGACACGAACGGCGCCTTGGCGGAAGGCGGTGCCGACGCAGTCGGACGCGGTGTCGCCGCCGCCGACGACGACGACATGCTGGCCGCCGGCGACGATCGGCGGCGACGGCCACGCCACCGACTGGATCGGCTCGCCGCCGATGCGCTTGTTCTGCTGCACCAGGTAAGGCATCGCGTCATGCACGCCATCGAGATCGTCGCCGGGAATGTTGGCCGGGCGCGGCGTTTCCGAACCGCCGCAATAGAGCACCGCATCATATTCGGCGAGCAGCTCCGCCACCGGCTTGTCGACGCCGACATTGATCCCGCAATGGAAGCTCACGCCCTCGCCTTGCATCTGCTCGATGCGCCGGTCGATATAGTGCTTCTCGATCTTGAAGTCGGGGATGCCGTAGCGCATCAGCCCGCCCGGCCGGCTCTCGCGCTCATAGACGTGAACGTCGTGACCGGCGCGGCCAAGCTGCTGGGCGGCCGCCATGCCGGCCGGCCCCGAGCCAATGATTGCGACGCGCCTGCCGGTTTTCCTTTCCGGCGGATAGGGCCGGATATGACCGGTTTCATAGGCCTTGTCGGCGATTGCTTGCTCGATCGTCTTGATGGCGACCGGAATGTCCTCGAGGTTCAGCGTGCAGGCTTCCTCGCAAGGCGCCGGACAGATGCGGCCGGTGAATTCCGGGAAATTATTGGTCGAATGCAGGTTGCGGATCGCATTGTCCCAGTCGCCATTGTAGACGAGGTCGTTCCAGTCCGGGATCTGGTTGTGGACCGGGCAGCCGGTCGGCCCGTGACAGTATGGAATGCCGCAATCCATGCAGCGCGCGGCCTGTTTCTCGACCTCCTTGTCCGACATCGGCAGCGTGAACTCGCGAAAATGCCGGATGCGGTCGGAAGCCGGCTGGTACTTGTGCACCTGCCGGTCGATCTCGAGAAACCCTGTTACCTTGCCCATAGTCCAGTCCCTGCTGTCCAGATGGCGCGCTCGACGTCGCACCCGTTAACCTCATAAGGCAGCCATGGCAACCTTCAGTCCGAGGCCAGGATTGTTGATGAAGGCATCGACCGGGAAGCTTTGCTTCCCGGAAATCCCAATACCTATTCCGCCGCAACGCCCATGCGCATGCGTTCCATTTCGATCAGCGCGCGGCGGTATTCGACCGGCATGATCTTCCGGAATTTCGGCCGGAAAGTCGCCCAGTTGTCGAGGATCTCGCGGCCGCGCACCGAACCCGTGTAATGAACGTGGTTCGAGATCAACTGATAGAGCCGCTCCTCATCATGGCTGGTCATGTCGCCGGACACGTCGACGCGGCCTTTGTGGTCGAGGTCGCCGCCATGATGGAGCAGTTTCTCCATCAGGTCGTCTTCCTCGGGAACGGGTTCCAGTTCGACCATCGCCATGTTGCAGCGCTCGGCGAAATCACCCACCTCGTCGAGCACATAGGCGACGCCGCCCGACATGCCGGCGGCAAAGTTGCGGCCGGTCTGGCCGATGACGACGACAATGCCGCCGGTCATGTACTCGCAGCCATGGTCGCCAACACCTTCGACGACGGCAGCGACGCCCGAATTGCGAACCGCAAAACGCTCGCCGGCGACGCCGCAGAAATAGGCCTCGCCCTCGGTCGCGCCGTAGAGCACCGTATTGCCGACGATGATCGACTCGGCTGCGACGATCTTCGTGTTCTCAGGCGGGCGGATGACGATGCGCCCGCCCGACAGGCCCTTGCCGACGTAGTCGTTGGCGGCACCGACCAGCTCGAACGAAACCCCACGCGCCAGGAAGGCGCCGAAGGACTGGCCGGCGGTGCCGGTGAGCTTCACCGAGATCGTGTCCTCGCGCAAGCCCTTGTGCCTGAAGCGCTTTGCCACTTCGCCCGACAGCATGGCGCCGGTCGAACGGTCGACATTGCGGATCGGCAGCTCGATGCTGACCGGCTGCCTGGCTTCGAGCGCCGGCTTGGCCAACTCGATCAGCTTGCGGTCGAGCACGTCGTCGATCGGATGCTTCTGCCGCTCGGTCCAGTGCACCGCCTCATGCGGCGCATCCGGCTTGAAGAACATCTTGCTGAAATCGAGCCCGCGCGCCTTCCAGTGCTGGATCAGCGCCCGCTTCTCCAGGAGTTCGGTGTCGCCGATGATCTGGTCGAGATGGGTGTAGCCCATCTCGGCGAGCAGCGCCCGGACCTCTTCCGCCACATAGAAGAAGAAGTTGATGACGTGTTCCGGCGTGCCCTTGAAGCGCTTGCGCAACACCGGATCCTGCGTCGCGACGCCGACCGGGCAGGTGTTGAGATGGCACTTGCGCATCATGATGCAGCCGGCCGCGATCAGCGGCGCGGTCGAGAAGCCGAATTCGTCGGCGCCAAGCAGCGCGCCGATGACAACGTCGCGCCCGGTGCGCAGGCCGCCATCGACCTGCAGCGCGACGCGCGACCTGAGGCCGTTGAGCACCAGCGTCTGGTGCGTCTCGGCAAGGCCCATTTCCCACGGGCTGCCGGCGTGCTTGAGCGAGGTCAGCGGCGATGCGCCGGTGCCGCCGTCATAGCCGGAAATGGTGATGTGATCGGCGCGCGCCTTGGCGACGCCGGCCGCAACCGTGCCGACACCGACTTCGGAGACCAGCTTGACCGAGACATCAGCCGCCGGATTGACGTTCTTGAGGTCGTAGATGAGCTGCGCCAGATCCTCGATCGAGTAGATGTCGTGATGCGGCGGCGGCGAGATCAGGCCGACACCGGGCGTCGAATGCCTGACCTTGGCAATGGTGGCATCGACCTTGTGACCGGGCAACTGACCGCCCTCGCCGGGCTTCGCGCCTTGCGCCACCTTGATCTGCATCACGTCGGAGTTCACCAGATACTCCGCCGTCACGCCGAAACGCCCGGAAGCGACCTGCTTGATCGCCGAACGCTCGGGGTTCTTGCCGCCGTCCGGCAGCGGCAGGTAACGGTCGGCCTCTTCGCCGCCCTCGCCGGTGTTAGACTTGCCGCCGATGGCGTTCATGGCGCGGGCCAGCGTGGTGTGCGCTTCCCTGGAAATCGAGCCGAAGGACATCGCCCCGGTCGAGAACCGCTTGACGATATCGGCAGCCGACATGACCTCGTCGAGCGCGACCTTCTTGCGCCCGGTTTCTTCGGCCAGCCTGATCTTGAACAGGCCGCGAATGCTCTGCGCCCGCGCCGTCTCGCTGTCGATCTGAGCGGAATAGTCCTTGAACGTCTGCCACGATCCCTGGCGCACGGCGTGCTGCAGGGTGGCCACCGCATCGGGCGACCAGATATGCGCTTCGCCGCGCATGCGGAACATGTATTCGCCGCCGACCTCGAGGCTGTTGCGCAGCACCGGGTCGTTGCCGAAGCCGTCGGCGTGGCGGCTGACCGTTTCGGCCGCGATCTCTTCCAGCCCGACGCCTTCGATCAGCGTCGCGGTGCCGGTGAAATATTTTTGCACGAAGTCGGTCTTCAGCCCGATGGCGTCGAAGATCTGCGCGCCGCAATAGGACTGGTAGGTCGAGATGCCCATCTTCGACATCACCTTGAGAATGCCCTTGCCGATCGACTTGATGTAGCGGGAGACGACCTCATTGGCGTCGACTTCGGCCGGCAGCTCGCCGCGCTTGTGCATGTCGAGCAGCGTGTCGAAGGCGAGATAGGGATTGATCGCCTCGGCGCCATAGCCCGCAAGGCAGCAGAAATGATGCACCTCGCGCGGTTCGCCGGACTCGACGACCAGCCCCACCGACGTGCGCAATCCCTTGCGGATCAGATGATGGTGGACCGCCGCCGTCGCCAGCAATGCCGGGATGGCGATGCGGTCCGGCCCGAGCTGACGGTCCGACAGGATGATGATGTTGTAGCCGCCGGCGACCGCCGCCTCGGCGCGCTCACACAGCCGGTCGATGGCGCCCTGCATGCCGGCCGCGCCTTCGTTCGAAGCATAGGTGATGTCGATCGTCTTGGTGTCGAAACGGTCCTCGGTGTGACCGATGGAGCGGATCTTCTCAAGATCGCCATTGGTCAGGATCGGCTGGCGCACTTCGAGCCGCTTGCGACGCGAATTGCCGACGAGATCGAAGATGTTCGGCCTCGGCCCGATGAACGACACCAGGCTCATCACCAGTTCCTCGCGGATCGGGTCGATCGGCGGGTTGGTGACCTGGGCGAAGTTCTGCTTGAAATAGGTGTAGAGCAGCTTCGATCTGTCCGACATCGCCGAAATCGGCGTGTCGGTGCCCATCGAGCCGACCGCTTCCTGGCCGGTGGTCGCCATCGGCGACATCAACAGCTTGGTGTCTTCCTGGGTAAAGCCGAACGCCTGCTGGCGATCGAGCAGGCTGACGTCCCTGCGCAGCGCCCGCGGCTCGACCGGCTTCAGGTCTTCGAGGATGAGTTGGGTGTTGGCGAGCCAGCTCTTGTAGGGATGCCTGGTCGCGATCTCCGACTTGATCTCCTCGTCGGAAACGATGCGAGCCTTCTCCAGGTCGATCAGCAGCATGCGGCCGGGCTGCAGCCGCCACTTCTTGAGGATCCTTTCCTCCGGCACCGGCAGCACGCCGGCTTCCGAGGCCATGATGACGCGATCGTCGTCGGTGACGATGTAGCGCGCCGGGCGCAGCCCGTTGCGGTCGAGCGTGGCGCCGATCTGGCGGCCGTCGGTGAAGGCCACCGCCGCCGGCCCGTCCCACGGCTCCATCAGGGCGGCGTGGTATTCATAAAAGGCCTTGCGATCTTGATCCATCAGCTTGTTGCCGGCCCAGGCCTCAGGGATCAGCATCATCATTGCGTGAGCGAGCGAGTAGCCGCCCTGCGTCAGGAATTCGAGCGCATTGTCGAAACAGGCGGTGTCCGACTGCCCCTCATAGGAGATCGGCCACAGCTTGGAGATGTCGTTGCCGAACAGTTCGGAATCGACCGAGGCCTGCCGCGCCGCCATCCAGTTGACGTTGCCGCGCAGCGTGTTGATCTCGCCATTGTGGGCGACCATGCGATAGGGATGCGCCAGCTTCCACGACGGGAAGGTGTTGGTCGAGAAACGCTGGTGGACGAGGATCAGCGCCGTCTCGAAACGCGGATCGGTCAGATCCTTGTAATAGGCGCCGACCTGATAGGCCAGGAACATGCCCTTGTAGACGATGGTCCGCGATGACATCGACACGACGTAGAAGCCATTGTCGACGCCCTTGGTCTCTTCGTGGATACGACCGGAAATGACCTTGCGCAGGATGTAGAGCCGCCGTTCGTAATCGTCGTCGCTCTCGATCTCGGCGCCGCGACCCAGAAATACCTGCCGCTGGACCGGTTCGGAAGCAGCGATATCAGGCGCCTTTGACAGCGATGAATTGTCGACCGGCACGTCGCGAAAGCCGAGCAGCGGCTGGCCTTCGAGCTGCGCGACCTCGGCGATGATGCCTTCGATATGCGCCTGAAGCTCAGGATCGCGCGGCATGAACACATGGCCGACGGCGTAATGGCCGGGGTTGGGCAGTTCGACGCCCTGGCTGGCCATCTCCTCGCGGAAGAAGCGGTCGGGAAGCTGCACCAGCACGCCCGCGCCGTCGCCCATCAGCGGGTCGGCGCCGACGGCGCCGCGATGCGTCAGATTTTCGAGCACCGCCAGGCCGTCCGTGACGATCTGATGCGACTTGACGCCCTTCATATTGACGATGAAGCCGACGCCGCAGGCATCGTGCTCGTTGCGCGGATCGTAGAGGCCGTGGGCGGCGAACCCGGTAGGGGTCCGCCCGATCTTGGTCAGGCCAGTGGCGATGGACGGATTTTTGACGGCTGGCGCTTTCGTCTGCGCGGCCGGGCCGTTCGTCGCAGATGGCGTCACTTCCGTCATCGTCCTGTCCTCCGTTCTTGCCTGGCGCAGAGACAGGCGGTCGGCTGCGTCCCCCGTCTTCCCCGCCTGTGGGCGCAGGTGGATCGGTGGGCAGCGCCGAGCTGGCTGAGTAACCTTCTTCATGTTGCCAGCCTTACTCCAGTGCCATCTTTGACGGGTCCGGGAGACCCTTAGCGGCAGTATGTTTTGGTGAGTTGATCAGGCACGTCTTCTCCTTGCTCGGTCACGTGTTTGCGGTAACGGCGAGGCTGGGCTGGACGCCTGGGCCGACCTATTTGTACATCCACGTCAGGGAAATGGACGAATTGGCCAGTAAGCCATTCGCCCCTCTTTGGTTTCCTCCTTGGCCGCCCCTTTCACCTTTTGGGAGAATCCTCTTGCGGAGCCACACAGAGAGCGCCGTAACAAACCTTCTCACCCTTGTAGTTGGCCAGAGCCTGCAGCAACTCGGGTAGAAGGTGCTGTTTCAGGTCGTCCGAGATAGGCTCCGGACCCTCCAGCGCTTTCAGTGTCTGCTCGACCAACTCGATGGCGCGATCTTTGTTGCCGCTCTCATGATAGTACTGAGCGACCACCGGATAAGACAGGAACTTAGAGCCGCCGCCTTGCGGCAGTGCCACGATGTGTTTGGACAGCTCTTCGCCCATCGCGAAGCGCTCAGCAGACGGAAAGCCGGAATAATCAAAGCCCGGCGCGAAGAGTTGGTATAGCGCCCAATACATCCATCCCTCGGACTTTCTGTCGATCGCGTCGCGAACGAATTGGCGCATTACGGGCAAGCCGGCCTGCATGTCGCGCATTCTGTGAAGCAACAGATTGACATGACTCACGCGGAAGTTGAGTTTGTCCGGTATCAATGCGAGGCCTTCTTCAATCGCCGAGAGCGCCGTCTTCCAATCCTCGGCCTCCATTGCCGGCCGAAGTTTGTCGTATATGGGCTTGGTCAGCGCTTGTTCGCGCGCTATGGTTTCGCCTTCCGCAATCCGCTCCGTATCGGCGGATTTTGCCTGATCGCTGATGCGCCAGCTGCCGTTAAGCACCTTCGGCAAAACCTCATCGAGTTGCGTCGGATGACCGATAAAGGCGATGTGGCCGTCTCGGTCGACCACGAACGAGGTCGGGACCCCGTAAGAAAAGCTGGGCTCCATCCAAAGCTTGTCCATTTCGCCTGTGGAGTCGAATGCGATCCGATAGTTCAGATTCGGGAATTTTTCGGTCAACCAAGCGTCCAACGTGCTTCGGGCCTCGTCGGCCGTTGGAGCGTCTTCAGAAGCCGCGACTCCGACGATCTCAACGCCGTTGTCCTTGTATTTCTCCTGCAGCTGGATCAGATGGGGCATCCCGTCCACACATGGGCCGCACCAAGTTGCCCAAAATTCGACTATGCACACTTTGCCGGGCTCAAAGCTGGTGAGGGGCTCGCCACGCAGCCAGTTCTCGACTTTAATCGAAGGAGCCGGGGACTCCATCTGCAATACCACGTTGCGGTCCAAAGCTATTTCCAAAGGTTTCTGCACGAGCTGGTTTCCTCTCAGAGACGGCACACGGGTTCAGGGAGGAGCGGATCGCTCGTCTTGCCCCATTGAGTGCAGTCACAGTCACTCAGTCTCAAAAACCATGCCAACGCGCTCAGCGCGCAGTTAGCGCCCATTGCTTCGAAAAACCTCGACAGTGCCCAGATGTTGGTTGTAATGAACCTGACATTTGTCTGACGCTGTCAGCTTTTGGACACGCGATCACGCGCTTCGTGCCGCCAGAAGGTCAGGCCGAGCCCTGTGTTGCCAGCGGTCGCTTCGATGATTGTACCGCCCCGCGCGAGCTGGCCACGCTGTTCGGCATTAACGATCATCGACAACGCAATGCGATCCTTGATCGATCCGCCGGGATTCTGGCTTTCGAGCTTGACGAAGAGACGACACCTGCCGGTATCGAAGCTCTTCAGTTCGACGACCGGCGTCTCCCCAATCAGATCGAGCACTGACGCAAATGGCGGACGCAGGCGAGAGGACGCCTTTGTCGACGGTCGGCGGAACATCTCGAGGCTCATGCGGCTGCGGTCTCCAGAATGTCGGCATAGTGCCGTTGCGCAGCATCGGGATGCGAGCGCAGTCGGCTCTTCAGCAGTTGCGGAACAGTGGATTGTCGGGGTCGCTGGCGGGGCACCCGCTTCGGCAGCCGTTCAGGCGGCAGGTCAAGAAACCGTATGTCGGCATCAAGCCGCGCGCCGAAGAAGAAGGGAATCGAAACAGTGCCCTTCGAAAGACCCAGGGCAACGGAAATCATTGCATCGGGCGAGTTCATGCGCCTGAAGCAGCGCTGCCTGCAACTGCTTCATAGCGACAGGCGGGCGAGACTCTAGCGAGGCTTTCGCCGCTTGGTTGATTGAGGCTCTCGACGAAGCCACTAAGATTCGGCGGCCGATAATAGCTTGCTGCTCATTGGGACGTCGACCAACGCCGGGATTGAGAAAGGCAACCCTGCCCCACAAGGCGGGTGTCACACGTGCGGTGCGTCCGCTCGTCACGCCGGATGGTTTTTGAGACCTGGGTTCACGGCTAATCAGATGCACCCCTGTCGTCGTTTCGGTGCAGGCCGCCAGGGGGGCGTGTTGCAGCAGCTTGCAATTAGTTTCGCCAGTACGGGGCGTGCGAGCACGGGGCTGCACAATGAGATCATATGCCGGCGTGGGGACCAAGGTGTGGCGCAGCCTTAGAGAACTCAACACCGAGACCGGAGCAACGGAGACTGCTCTTTCGTCGAGCCAGTTTAAATTAGAACATTCTTTCTATAGTTTACGTCAATTATCCTGTTCGATAGCTCTGTCGACTAGCGATGAGACTTTTCAACGCAGCGCGGACATCCGCTGGCCGGATGT
This sequence comes from Mesorhizobium sp. M1A.F.Ca.IN.020.03.2.1, assembly GCF_004023205.1. NCBI lineage: Bacteria > Pseudomonadati > Pseudomonadota > Alphaproteobacteria > Hyphomicrobiales > Phyllobacteriaceae > Mesorhizobium > Mesorhizobium sp. M1A.F.Ca.IN.020.03.2.1. The sequence continues at coordinate 9,090 of NZ_RZSV01000200.1, forward strand.
GACTTGCTATCCCTTTCAAGATCAAACAGGAGAACCCATGAGCAATCCAGTCCTTGTCAACCGGACCATTCTTGACTCCGACGTTGTACCGCTGACCAGCCGTGTCGGAGCTGAAATCAGAGGCGTTCGCCTTGGCGGAGACCTTTCGGACGCAGCGATAGCAGCCATCAACCAGCTTCTTCTAAAACACAAGGTGATCTTCTTCCGCGGCCAGGAGCACCTCGACGATGCGGAGCAGGAATTGTTCGCGCGGCGTCTGGGTAACCTTGTACCTCATCCCACGCAGGGGCCGGCAGCCGGCACGGCCTCAATCCTCAATCTCGATTCCGGCCGTGGCGGTGGCAGGGCAGACCAGTGGCATACCGATGTGACTTTCGTCGATGCCTATCCGAAATTCTCGGTCCTACGTGGCGTCGTCATTCCGGCGGCGGGGGGCGACACGATCTGGTCCAACACGCACGCCGCGTACGAGAATCTGCCGGCGCCGCTCAAAATATTGGCGGACAATCTGTGGGCTATTCATAGCAATGCCTACGACTACGCAGCCGTGCGCCCGCGCGCCACAGCCGAAGAGAAGAGGCACTTCGAGGAAGTCTTCACATCGACGATCTACGAGACCGAGCATCCGGTCGTGCGCGTCCATCCCGAAACCGGGGAGAAGTCGCTGCTGCTCGGCAATTTCGTGCAGCGCCTCGTCGGCCTTTCCAAGAGCGATTCCGCCAAACTCTACGAGGTGTTCCAGTCCTACGTCACTGCCCCGGAAAATACCGTGCGGTGGCGCTGGCAAGTAAGCGACGTCGCTATCTGGGACAACCGTGCTACCCAGCATTATGCGGTCAACGACTATGGCGACCAGCACCGGGTTGTGCGTCGCGCTACGGTTGACGGTGACGTTCCGATCGGCGTCGACGGTCGCCGCAGTATAACCCGTGTCAAGGCAGCCAAGCCGGCGGCGAAGGCAGCCTGACCGTCTGAACAGGGTAAAGATGAAAACTTCGTATCGCCGCGGCCATATCGCGCTGCTTAACCGCCCCACAAAGCCTTATGATTTCCGAGAAGCAAGGCGAGTTGCGGGCTCGAGGCTTGGCCCGAAATCGAGGTCCTGCAGCGTGGCGCATGGCTCGAGTCGCTGCTCGTGGCCCCGCTGCAGCGGTACAGGTC
>NZ_RZSV01000201.1:0-10211 GCF_004023205.1 Mesorhizobium sp. M1A.F.Ca.IN.020.03.2.1
CGCCAGGACGACTACAAGCGCGGGCCGGATCACAATTCCCCTTGGCGGCGGCTGAAAGACGACTAGCTCTCTTCAGGGTCCGCTCGAATAGCTGTCTCATGCGCGCCGTCGCCCCGAAACGGCTGCGCAGTTTCAGGCGGCGCGCAAAACTTGTCTTGTCCTGCCGAGCATGATAGCGAACCCCCGATTTCAATCCGGTCAGCAATGCTGCCCAGGCAAAAGGACAAAGGCTAATGGCCAGCAATGATGATGCCGCGGCAGCCGCCGCCAATGGCAACGGCAAACAGGAACAGCCCTCGCTCAACGTGCTTGCGCAATATGTGAAGGACCTGTCCTTCGAAAGCCCCGGCGCGCCGAATTCGCTGCGCGGCCGCGACAAGGCCCCGGGCATCGCCATCAATGTCAACGTCAACGCCAACCCGCTTTCGGACAAGCAGTTCGACGTCAATCTGACATTGAATGCCAAGGCCTCCTTCGACCAGGAAGTGCTGTTCAACGTCGAACTGGTCTATGGCGGCGTCTTCGCCATCAGCGGCTTCCCGCAGGAGCACATGCTGCCGATCCTGTTCATCGAATGCCCGCGGCTGCTCTTCCCCTTCGCGCGCCAGATCATCGCGGACGCCACCCGCAACGGCGGCTTCCCGCCGCTGATGCTCGACCCGATCGATTTCGCGCAGATGTTCCAGCAGCGCATCGCCGAGGACCAGGCCGCCAGCAAGGTCCAGGTGAGCTGAGGAGGCTCGCCACCCATCGTATCGAGAGCCCGGCTTCGCGCCGGGCTTTTTCTTGAGACGTCTGGATTAGCGACGACATTCGTTAGGTCGTCATTCTGGGGCCGAGCAAGGAGCGGAGCGACGTTAGAACATATGCCCTGACGCTAAGGCGCTGCTGCGATTACAGAATTCTGCACCGTTGCGCTCCGCGGCAAGGGTCACGGCATGGATACTCGGGTCAAGCCCGGGTATGATGAAGGGATGGCGGTTCGGCCAATCGCGTCGGTTGGCGCCGGAGCGCCCCGCTCACCCTGCGGCCACCACCTTCAGCCACAACGCCTTTTCGCCGAGCGTGCCGACCAGCCCGGCATGCGCCGCCCGATCCGCCTCGGTGAGGCGCGGCGGCAGCGCGATCGGCCTTGCGCCGATCGAAATGTCGATATCGGCGACTTCGCCGCTGCCGTTCACCTGCACGGCCACGGTTTCCAGGACCAGTGCCGCCTGCTTGCCGCCGATGAGCTCGATATAGACCTCGGCCAGCAATTCGGAGTCGAGAAGCGCCCCGTGCTTGGTGCGGCGGGTGTTGTCGATGCCGTAGCGGCGGCAAAGCGCGTCCAGCGAGTTCGGACCCATCGGATGCTTGCGGCGCGCGATCGCCAGCGTGTCGACGATGCGGCCGGGATCGATGGCCGGATGACCGAGCCGGCTGTATTCGAGGTTCAGGAAGCCAAGGTCGAAAGTGGCGTTGTGGGCGATCAGCTTGGCGCCGTCGGTGAAGGCCAGCCATTCCTCGGCGATTTCGGCGAAGGTCGGCTTGCCGGCCAGATCCGCCGCGCTGATGCCATGCACGGCCTGCGCCTCGGCGTGAATGGCGCGGCCTTGCGGATTGATGAACTTGTGGAAGGTGCGGCCGGTCGGGAAACGGTTGACCAGCTCGACGCCGCCGAGCTCGATGATGCGGTCGTCGCGCAAATCGAGGCCGGTGGTTTCGGTATCGAAGATGATCTCACGCATTCGAATCAATCCGCTCTAAAGAGCAGAATCACAAACCGGAACAAAATGGCAATGGGACTGCTGACAGCGGCCGTCAGGAAGCGTTTTTGCCGGACTTATCCCCGGTCAATTCGCTGACGATGGCTGCCACCGCCGCACGTGCGGCATCAAAACCCTGGCCGGTGTCGACGATGAAATCCGCCTGACGGCGTTTCTCGGCGTCAGGCACCTGCTTGGCGAGGATGGAAGCGAATTTATCTTCGCTCATCCCGGGCCTGGCGAGCACGCGGGCGCGCTGGATCTCGGCCGGCGCGGTGACGACCACGACCTTGTCGACGCGATTGCGGCCGCCGGTCTCGAACAGCAGCGGAATGTCGAGCACCGCAATCGGCGCCCCGGCCGCACGATGCCGAGCCAAAAATGCATCGGCGTCGGCCCGTACCAGCGGATGGATGATCGCCTCCAGCTTTTTCAGCGCGGCGGGATCGCCCAGCACTGTCTCGGCCAGCCTTGCGCGATCGACCACGCCCGCTTTTGTCGTGCCGGGAAAGGCTCGTTCGACCAGGGGTGCTGCCTTGCCGGCATAGAGGCGATGCACGGTCTCGTCGGAATCATGCACCGGAACGCCGGCCTCGGCGAACATCTTTGCCGTGGTCGACTTGCCCATCCCGATCGATCCGGTGAGGCCGAGCACGATCATGTCAATGCGCTTCGATGTCGGCGACGATCATGCGCCGCAATTGCGGCGTCACCTGCGGCCGCTTGCCGAACCAGCGCTCGAAGCCGGGCACGGCCTGGTGCAGCAGCATGCCGAGGCCATCGACCGTCTTCAGGCCGCGCGCCCTGGCGGCAGCAAGCAGCGGCGTCTCCAGCGGTACATAGACGATGTCGGTGACGATGGCATGGCCGGGCAGACCGGCCGGATCGGCGGCAAGGATCTCGTTGCCATGCATGCCGAGCGCGGTGGTGTTGACGAGCAGGCCGGCGTCGGAAAGCAATTCGCCGACCGCGCCGGCGCCATGCGCGGAAACCCCGGCGCCGAACCGGTCGGCGAGTTCCTCAGCCCTTGCCAGCGTACGGTTGACGATGCGGATGTCGTTGAGACCCCGGTCCTTCAGCGCTTGGATGACGGCGCGGGAGGCACCACCCGCGCCCAGCACCACGGCCGGACCATTCGCCGCCCAGCCGGGGGCGTGTTCATCGAGATTGCCGGCAAAGCCGAGAGCGTCGGTATTGCCGCCCCACAGCACGCCGTCTTCCAGCCACAGCGTGTTGACCGCGCCGATGGCTTCGGCGGCCTCGTCGCGGCGTTCGACCAAGGCGAAGGCTGCTTCCTTGTGCGGGATGGTGACATTGCCGCCGCGATAGCCATTCTCGCCGAGTGATTTCAGGAATGCTGCGAAATCCTCCGGCCGAACGTCGATTGCTTGGTAGCTGCCGTCGATGCCGTATTCCTCCAGCCAGTAGCGGTGGATCTTGGGCGAGCGGGAATGCGCGATCGGGTGGCCGGTGACGAAGGCCCGCTTCTCAACCATCGATCGCTCCCAATGCGCGCAGCTCCTTCAGCACCGGCAACAGCGGCAGGCCGACGATGGTGAAATAGTCGCCCTCGATCCTTTCGAAGAGCTGGATGCCCTCGCCCTCGATCTGGTAGGCGCCGACACTCGCCAGCGCCTTGGCGCCGACGCGCGCCAGGTGGCGGCCGATGAAGGCGGGATCGAGCTTGCGCATGGTGAGGCTGGCGATGCCGACATGGCGCCACAGCACTTCGCCATCGCGGCAGAGCACGGCGGCGCTGTTCAGCTGATGGGTCTTGCCCGACAAGGCCAGGAGATGCCTCCGCGCCCCTTCCATATCGGCCGGCTTGTGGAAAATTTCGTCGCCAAGCGACAGCGTCTGGTCGCAACCGAGCACCAGCGCGCCCGGCCGGCGCTCGCTGACCTCGGTCGCCTTGGCTTCGGCAAGGATCGAAGCGACATCCTCGGGAGACACGCCGCTGTCCTGCAAGGGCGCCTCGAGCGCGCGCTCGTCGACGTCTGCCGGCACCGCCTCGATGTCGAGCCCGGCATTGATAAGCATTGCCTTGCGGAACGGGCTGCCCGAAGCGAGGACGATTTTGCCGGCCATACTGGTTCACCAACGGTTGCGATCCGTCCAGCGCCCGTCACCCGTCTCGGCGCTATGCGCCGAGCCACCTTCTCTCAGGACGGAATGCTCACTTATATCGCCTGCCCTAGCGCGTCTTGCCCCGCAGGGCAACGATCGCCGCCGCGGTTTCCTCGATCGAGCGCCGGCTGACGTCGATCATCGGCCAGCCATGCCTGGTGCAGAGCTGACGCGCATAGGCGAGCTCCTCGGCGATGGCGGCGCGGTCGACATAGTCGGTCGGCACGTAGTTGTTGCTGTTGCCGAGGATGCGGTTCTGGCGGACATGCGAGATGCGCTCGGCCGTGGCGACGAGGCCGACGATCAGCGGCGTCCTGGCGTTGATCAGGCTTTCCGGCAGCGGCACGCCGAGCACGATCGGAATGTTGGCGGTCTTGATTCCGCGATTGGCGAGATAGATGCTCGTCGGCGTCTTGGAGGTGCGCGAGATGCCGATCAGCACGACATCGGCATCGTCCATGTTGGCCGGCAACTGGCCGTCGTCATGCTCCATGGTGAAGTTCAGCGCATCGATGCGGCGGAAATATTCGGCGTCGAGCACATGCTGGGCGCCGACGCGCCGGCCGGCCGGCGTGCCGAGATAGGACTGGAAGACGCTGAGCACGGGCTCCAGCACCGAGACGCAGGGCAGGCCCATGGCGGCGCAGCGCTCGTCGATGCTGCGCGCGAGCTTCTGGTCGACGACGGTGTAGAGAATGATGCCGGGCTCCTCCTCGATATCCTCGAACACCTTGGCGACCTGCTTTTCCGTGCGGATCAGCGGATAGATGTGCTCGATGGCGCGCGCGTCCTTATATTGCGCGGAGGCGGCGCGGCCTGCCGCCAGCAGCGTCTCGCCGGTGGCGTCGGAAATCAGATGCAGATGGAAGAAGCTCTGGGGTTTGTTCACAAGAGTTGGTTCCAGACTGTGGGCAGATGTGGACAAGGTTGGACAGAAAGGTCGTGACGTCGAAGGCGACTGTATCAGATGCCACCTTGTCCACAATTCGCCCCGCTGTAGGCTTTGTCGGGGCGCTGGGGACAAAACCGGGGACCAACTTTTCTTGGCCGATATCATCCACAGCTCGAGGTCCGCAGCAGAAGAGCCAAGGCGCTGACTCGAAAGCCTGAATCCAGTTCGTCCCCAAATCGCTCCAAATTGAGAAAGCGGCTGCGCGACAATATGCTGACTGGCCTTTTCGAGCGGCAGGCGGGACAGGTCACAACCACCACAACCAACAGACTCTTAGAATCAGAAGACTCTTTTAAAATAGATATTTGATTTAAGAGACCTGGAGAGGGCGAGCACTGGATGGCTGGGAAACGGATCGTGCTGGACGTCCTCAAGGGCGAGACGGTTTCACCGCCGCCGCTCTGGATGATGCGTCAGGCAGGGCGTTATCTGCCGGAGTATCGCGAGACCCGGAAGCGGGCCGGTTCTTTCCTCGATCTCTGCTATGATCCGGATCTTGCCGTCGAGGTGACGCTGCAGCCGATCGAGCGCTTCGGCTTCGATGCTTCGATCCTGTTCTCCGATATCCTGGTTGTGCCCGATGCGCTGGGACGAGATGTCCGCTTCGAAGAGGGATACGGGCCGATCCTCAAGCCGATTGCGTCGGCCGAAATCGAGGGCCTGGACGGCGAAACGTTTCACGTGAATCTCGAACCGGTCTACGAAACCGTCCGCCGTCTGCGTGCGAAGCTTCCGGTGGAAACGACCTTGATCGGCTTCTGCGGCGCGCCCTGGACGGTGGCGACCTATATGATTGCCGGCCACGGCACACCGGACCAGGGACCGGCCAGGCTTTTCGCCTATCGCGAGCCGGAGGCCCTTGCACGGCTCCTGAAGATACTGGCCGACCATTCGGCCGCCTATCTCATCCGCCAGATCGACGCCGGCGCCGATGTGGTGCAGATTTTCGATTCTTGGTCGGGCGTTCTCGATGAAGCGTCCTTTGAGGCGTTTTGCATCGAGCCCGTTGCCGAGATTGTCCGGCAAGTGGAGGCCGCGCGTCCGGATGTTCCGGTGATCGGGTTTCCCAAGGGCGCCGGCGAGCGCTATCGCGATTACAGGAAGAAGACCGGGATCACCGGGCTCGGGCTCGACTGGACCGTGCCGCTGTCGATGGCAAAGGAATTGCAAAGCGAAGGCGCGGTGCAGGGCAATCTCGATCCGCTTCGCCTGGTTGCCGGCGGCAGGGCGCTGGCCGACGGCGTCGACGCCATCCTTCGCACGCTGGGCAACGGGCCGCTGATCTTCAATCTCGGCCACGGCATCACGCCGGAAACGCCTGTGGCACATGTCGAGGCCATGGTGAAAATGGTGCGGAGCCATCGATGACAGAGACGATCAACGAGAACAGCGCCGGCCAGGCGATGAAGCGCATGTTGATCGGCATCGTCCTGCTGGTCGTCCTGACCGCCCTGCTCTTCCTTGTGGCGCCGGACAGCTTCTATCCCTGGGCGAAGGCAATCCATGTGATTGCCGTCATCGCCTGGATGGCCGGGATGCTCTATCTGCCTCGGCTTTTCGTCTATCATGTCGACGCCGAGAAAGGCTCCGTGCAGTCCGAGACCTTCAAGGTGATGGAGCGCCGGCTGCTGCGCGCCATCATCAACCCGGCGATGACCGTGACCTGGGTGTTCGGGCTTTGGCTCGCCTGGAAGGGCTTCGGTTTCCAGGGCGGCTGGCTGCACGCCAAGATCCTCGCCGTGCTGCTGCTTTCGGGTCTGCACGGCTATCTCGCCGGCGCGGTGAGAAAATTTGCCGAGGACAAGAACGAAAAGCCGGCGAGGCACTGGCGGATCGTCAATGAACTCCCCACATTGCTGATGATCGTCATCGTCATCCTGGTCATCGTGAAGCCGTTCTGAGGCTTCCCCACACCCGGCAAAAGGCGGCTTGCTCTTTCAGGCGACCGACGATAAAAGACGGGTCTTCCTTCCCGTCATGCGCCGCCCCTTTCTCGCTTTCGGCCGCGCCCGGCATTTGTCGCATCCAGCCGATTTTTTCTCCCCAAAGCCTACCCAGAGTCCATCTAATGCAAGAAATGAAACTCGCAGAGTTCAAAAACAAGAAGCCGCCGGAGCTGATCGCTTACGCCGAATCGCTCGAGGTGGAGAACGCCAGCGTCATGCGCAAGCAGGAGCTGATGTTCGCGATCCTGAAAAAGCTCGCCATCCAGGACGTCGAGATCATCGGCGAAGGCGTGGTCGAGGTACTGCAGGACGGTTTCGGCTTCCTGCGCTCGGCCAACGCCAATTACCTGCCGGGTCCCGACGATATCTATATTTCACCGTCGCAGATCAGGCGCTTTTCGCTGAAGACCGGCGATACGGTCGAAGGGCCGATCCGCAGCCCGAAAGAGGGCGAGCGTTATTTCGCGCTGCTCAAGGTCAACACCATCAATTTCGATGATCCGGAGAAGATCCGGCACAAGATCCACTTCGACAACCTGACGCCGCTCTACCCGACCTCGCGGCTGAAGATGGAGGTCGACAATCCCCCGACCAAAGACATCTCGCCGCGTGTGATCGACCTGGTGGCGCCGATCGGCAAGGGGCAGCGCGCGCTGATCAACGCTCAGCCGCGCACCGGTAAGACGGTGCTGTTGCAGAACATCGCGCACTCGATCACCGCCAACCATCCGGAATGCTATCTGATCGTTCTTCTGATCGACGAGCGTCCCGAGGAAGTGACCGACATGCAGCGCTCGGTCAAGGGCGAAGTCATTTCCTCGACCTTCGACGAACCGGCGGCGCGCCATGTGCAGGTCGCTGAAATGGTGATCGAGAAGGCCAAGCGCCTGGTCGAGCATGGGCGCGATGTCGTCATCCTGCTCGATTCCATCACCCGCCTCGGCCGCGCCTACAACACCGTGGTGCCGTCATCCGGCAAGGTGTTGACCGGCGGTGTCGACGCCAACGCGCTGCAGCGTCCGAAGCGCTTCTTCGGGGCCGCCCGCAACATTGAGGAAGGCGGGTCGCTGACCATCATCGCCACCGCGCTGATCGACACCGGCAGCCGCATGGACGAAGTCATCTTCGAAGAGTTCAAGGGCACCGGTAACTGTGAAATCCAGCTCGACCGCAAGGTGGCCGACAAACGCATCTACCCGGCGATCGACATCCTCAAGTCCGGGACCCGCAAGGAGGACCTTCTGGTGCCGCGTTCGGATCTGCAGAAGATCTTCGTGCTGCGCCGGATCCTTGCGCCGATGGGAACGACCGATGCGATCGAATTCCTCATCGACAAGCTCAAGCAGACCAAGACCAACGCGGATTTCTTCGATTCGATGAATACCTGATCGGGCGCCGAGGGACCGGTCCTTTCTTCGGCATACAAGACGGAGCAAGGAGCGCGGCGACGCTGCGCAGAACCCTAAGTCCATGCCGTTGTTTTTTGAGCTTTGCGGCGGTGCAGAATTCCGCACCGCGGCATTCGTCGGAAGCGCCGCGACATAGATCCTGGGTCAAACCGAGGAGACGAAGCTGTTTATTCCCGCCGCAACAGCTTCTCCAACTCGCCCGCATCCGTAACCGCCGGCAGGCATGTCTGTCCGCTGCAGAACCAGGCTCCCGGCTTGTCCGTCGGCGGCAGTACGCCGCCCGGCAAAAGCGGTTGATTCGCTTCCGTACCGATGGGCAGTACGACATCGACCCGGCGTGGATCGGAACTTCGATTCGCCACCGGAACAAGGCTTGAGGAATCAAGCTTGTCTATGATGACGAGCTTCAGCGGTTCGAGCGCCAGCGCGCACGCGTTGATGATGCCGGCCTGGCCGTAGGCTTGCTGCGCGGCGCGACCCATGGCGTGTTCGGCTGTCGTCCATGCCTTTGCCCAAAGATCGTGATCGCCGGTAAGGGACGAGAGCCGGACCAGCGCCTCGACGATCTGGCCGGTGGCGGAGGGGATTGCCTCATCGACATCGCCGCGGATACGGATCGGCACATCGACGCTGTCGGACGCCGTCAGATAATAGCCGGTCTTTTCAGGATCCTGATGCCAGCGGTCGAGCCGATCGATGAACTGCCGGGCATGGTCCATATAGGCAGAACTGCCGGTTGCCTCGAACAGCGCGATCGCCGCGTTGGTCATGGCGGCATAGTCGCTCGACAGCGCCGGGAAAAGCTTCTTGTCGCCGAGCATCGAATGCGGCAGGCGGCCGTCCTTGCTGGCTTCGACGATGTGGGCGAAGGCCTTGACGGCGGCGTCCACCCAGTCGGCTCGCCCGAAGGAGCGGCCCGCTTCCGCGAGGGCCGCAATCATCAATCCGTTCCAATCGGTAAGCGCCTTGGCGTCGCGGCCGGGCCTGACGCGATTTTCTCTGGCAGCTAGCAATTTCGCCTTCAGCGCTGCGAGCTGAGCGTCATCGCTGATCCCCTGGCGCTGCTGTGCCTCGCTGTGGCGGATGATGGGCTTGCCTTCCCAGCCATGCGGAGCGGCGAGCTCGAAATATTGGAAGAAGCGAGCGGAATCAGCACCGAGTGCGGCTTCAACCTCTTCCGCGCTCCAGGTGTAGAACAACCCCTCCGCGCCTTCGCTATCGGCATCGAGGCTGGCGGCGAAGGCGCCGCCCTCGACGCGCATTTCCCGCAGCAGCCAGGCCACGGTTTCCTCGATTCGCTTGCGAAACAACTCATTGCCTGTTGCCGCGAAGGCCCAATTGCACATGCGGATGAGCTGGGCGTTGTCGTAAAGCATCTTCTCGAAATGCGGGACCAGCCATTCGGCATCGGTCGAGTAACGGCTGAGACCGCCGCCGACATGGTCGTAGATGCCGCCGGCGAGCATTTTTTGCAGGCTGATGAGCACGGCGTCGCGATGGGCGGTCTGGCCGTCGCGCAGCCAGGACAGCCACAGACTGTGCATGAAGGGCGCGTTGGGGAATTTCGGCGCGCCGCGCAAGCCGCCGAGATCGCCGTCGACCATGTCCTCGATGCGGCCGGCGAGATCGGCAAGCGTGCCGCGGTCGAGCACCGCCTTTCCCTTCGCGCCGGCCAGCCGCTGCTCGACATGGGTGGTCAGCGCGTCGGCGCTTTGGCCAAGGCTCTCCTGCTTCTCGCGCCAGGCCTTGTCGACCGCCTCCAGCACCTGGACAAAGCCCGGCCGTCCATAGCGCGCCTCGCGCGGGAAATAGGTGCCGCCCCAGAAAGGCTTGCCATCGGGGGTGAGGAACATGGTCAGCGGCCAGCCGCCCTGCTCGCCCATGGCATGGAGTGCCGCCATGTAGATCTGGTCGATATCCGGGCGCTCCTCGCGATCGACCTTGATATTGACGAAGAGGCGGTTCATGACGGCGGCGGCGGCATCGTTCTCGAAGGTTTCATGGGCCATGACATGGGACCAGTGGCAGGGGG
>NZ_RZSV01000202.1:0-10195 GCF_004023205.1 Mesorhizobium sp. M1A.F.Ca.IN.020.03.2.1
CAACGTCAGCGAGGAAGCCAAGACCGAAGAAAAGCCGAAGCGTGCCGGCTGGTGGCAGCGGAAGGGCTTTTTCTAAGCTCTGTCAGCTCATTAGGCTTAGTTGTTGAACAGAAGATCCCGTGCTCGTCCGGCGCGGGATTCTCGTTTTCTGCCCTTCCAATCTTGCGCCCCAGCACCTGCTAAGGCGCGAAGATCGACCAGTTCATCATCCTGGCGAGCTTCTCAAGCGCTATCGAGCCGAGCTTTGAATTGCCGTTCTCGTTGAGGCCGGGGGACCAGACGGCGAGCGAGGCGACGCCCGGCACGATGCCAAGAATACCGCCGCCGACGCCACTCTTACCCGGAATGCCGACACGGAAGGCGAAATCGCCGGAGCCGTCATAGTGGCCGCAGGTCAGCATCAGCGCGCCGATGCGGCGCGCACGCTCGGTCGACACGACCGACAGCCCGGTCGCCGGGTTCCGACCGCCATTGGCGAGGAAGCGGCCGGCCATGGCGAGCTGTCGGCAGCTCATGGCGATGGCGCAATGATGGAAGTAGACGCCCAGCGCCAGTTCCGGCTCGTGGTCGAGATTGCCAAAGGACTTCATGTAATTGGCCAGAGCGAAGTTGCGGTAGCCGGTAGCGCGTTCCGAGGCCGCGACCTCGCGGTCGATGATGATCGTGTCGTCGTCGGCCAGGAACTGGACGAAGCGCAGGATCTCGCCGATCGCCTCGCGCGGCTGATGCCCGGCAAGCAGGATGTCGGACACGACGATGGCGCCGGCGTTGATGAACGGATTGCGCGGAATGCCGCTCTCATGCTCGAGCTGGACGATCGAGTTGAACGGATTGCCCGACGGCTCGCGGCCGACACGCTGCCACAACGCATCGCCGACCTTGCCCAGCGCCAGGGTCAGCGTGAACACCTTCGAGACGCTCTGGATAGAAAAGGGCTGATCGGCATCGCCGGCAAGGATGATGCGCCCGTCATTGGTCACGGCGGCAATGCCGAATTTCTTCGGATCGACCTTGCCGAGCTGCGGGATATAGGTGGCGACATCGCCGCGATCGCTGCGCTCGGTCATTTCGGCGGCCACTTCCGCCAGCGCCTGTTCAAGCTCGGGCATGGCGTCTATTTCAGCCAGCTTTCGATGCGCGCCAGCGCCTCGACCATGTCGTCATGGCTGCCGGCATAGGAAAAGCGCATGGTGCGATGGCCCTGGAGCGGATCGAAATCACGGCCGGGCGTGGCCGCCACATGCGCCTCGGCCAGCATCTTGCGCGCGAAGGCCATGCTGTCATTGGTGTGCCGCGTGACATCGCAGAAGGCGTAGAACGCGCCGTCCATGGGCGCCGCGAGCGGGAAGCCCAGCTCCGGCAGACGCTTCATCAGCAGGTCGCGGTTCCAGGCATAACGCGCCTTCACCGCTTCCAGCTCTTGCGTGGCATTGAAGGCCTCGATCGCCGCGACCTGCGATAGTTCCGGCGGCGAGATGTAGAGGCTCTGCGCGATGCGCTCGACCGGCCGCACCAGTTCGTCCGGCAGCACCATCCAGCCGATGCGCCACCCGGTCATGCAATAATATTTCGAGAAGGAGTTGATCACCGTCACGCCGGCGCCATAGGCAAGTGCAGTGACGTCGGGCGCGGCATAGGCCAGCCGGTGGTAGATTTCATCCGAGATCACCGCGATGCCAAGCTCGCCTGCGGTCTTCACCAACGCGGAAAGCTCGTCGGCTGGAATGACCGCGCCGGTCGGATTGGCTGGACTGGCAAACAGCACGCCTTTCAACGGCTTCTCGCGGTGTGCGCTCTTCAGGTGGTCGGCATGCAGATAGGCGTCCGATCCAAGCTCGATCTCGACGATCTCGATGCCAAGCGCGGCCATGATGTTGCGGTAGGCCGGATAGCCGGGCGCGGCGATGGCGACGCGGTCGCCGGGATCGAACATCGCCAGGAAAGCCAGGTTGAAGGCGGCGGACGATCCGGTTGTGACGGCGATACGGGCGGGCGCGACATCGATTCCGTAATGCTCGCCATAGTGCGCGGCGATCGCCTTGCGCAGCTCCGCCAGGCCAAGAGCATCGGTGTAGCCGATGCGGCCGTGCTTCAGCGCGAGAGCGGCGGCTTCGCGGACGCCGACCGGCGCCGGGTCCGACGGCTGGCCGACCGCCATCGATACCACGGGAATCCCGGTCGCCTTCAGCCGGTTGGCCTCGGCCAGAATATCCATGGCGTGGAACGGCTCGACCTCGCCGCGGCGTGAAAGCGAAACGACCATCTGACTCTTCAGCCTGCCTTTGGTTGGCAAATCCACAGGCAAACCATCGCTCGCTTGCCCTGGAACTGCCGGGAGTTCGACGGCAGCGCCGCACAAATGCCCGATTGGTGTGGGGATCACAAGCGCGCAGGAAGTTATCGGCGCCGACTTTTCATCCTTCGCCCGCTCGTCTACCAGTGGACCTGTCATGTTGAGCCGACCCGAACGATGATCGATAGATCGACCGCAATAGGGCGAACCGCGCGCGGGTTCGCGACGCTCCTGCTTGCCGCCGCCGTCGCGGTGTCCACTTCGCTGAGCGCCTTCGCGCAAGGCGTGCCGGTGGTGCGCGACGCCGAGATCGAGGCGCTGGTGCGCGACTATGCCCGACCGATCTTCAAGGCGGCGGGCCTTGCCAATGACGGGATCGACATCGTTCTCGTCAACGACCAGAGCTTCAATGCGTTCGTGACCGGCCGCCGCCTGTTCATCAACACCGGCGCGCTGGTGACGGCCGAGACGCCGAACGAGATCATCGGCGTCATCGCGCACGAGGCCGGCCATATTGCCGGCGGCCACCAGCAGAAGCTGCGCGATCAACTCGATCGCGCCAAGACCATGGCCATCATCGCCACGCTGCTCGGGGCGGGCGCGATCGTGGCCGGCGCCACCACCAACAGCCGCGGCCTTGCCGGCGCCGGCATGGGCGTCGCCGCCGGCGGCGGCGAGATGGCGCAGCGCAGCATCCTTGCTTATCAGCGCGGCGAAGAAATCACCGCCGACCGCTCGGCGATCACCTACCTCAATGCCACCGGCCAGTCCGGCATGGGCATGCTGAAGACCTTCGGGCGCTTCCAGAGCGCGCTTTCGCTGTCGGGCACCCAGCTCGATCCTTACCGGATCAGCCATCCGATGCCCCGGGAGCGCATCGCCAATCTCGAGGTGCTGGTCAAGGCGAGCCCATATGTCAGCCAGGTCGACGCGCCGGCGCTGCAGCAGCGGCATGACATGATGCGCATCAAGATCGCGGCCTATATGCAAGGCCAGGCGGCCGTGGCGCGGCTGATGCGCAAGAACCCGACCAGCCTTGCCTCGCGCTATGGCGACGCGCAGCAGACCTATCTCTACGGCAATCCTGGCGCCGCGCTGACGAAAACCGCGGCCCTAATCAAGGAACAGCCGAAGAACCCCTATTTCCAGGAACTGCGCGGCGACATCCTGATGAAGGCCAACAGGCCCAAGGACGCCGCGGATGCCTATGCCAAAGCGGCGAGCCTCGACGCGGCGCGGTCCGGCTTGCTGCTGGTCTCGCTCGGCCAGGCGCTGATGGCGGTCGGCACGCCGGACTCAATCAACAAAGCGGTGGCGCAGCTCAACAGCGGGATCGGGCGCGACAAGGAAAACGCCGTAGCCTACCGCTATCTGGCTCAAGCCTATGCCGAATTGGGGCAAATCCCGGCCGCCGACCTTGCGACAGCGGAGGGCCATTTCTATTCGGCCGACTATAAGAACGCGAAGATCTTCGCCATGCGCGCTCAACAGAAATTGAAGCGCGGCGAGCCCCGCTGGCTTCGCGCGCAGGATATCATAAACTACACGCCATCTAACAAACTCAAGTGAACCTCCCGGCCGCGCACGGCGACCAGGTTGGACCGGGACAGGCAGAAGGAACTGATCATGAACAAGGCAATCCTGCTCGGCAGCGCCGGCGTGGCGGTGGCGCTCGGCATGCTGGCATTCGGCTTCGTGGCAGGAAGCCCGCAGGCCGCTAGGGCCGACACGACGCAAGCCATCCAGGTGGCCTCGGCGGACAGCAAGATCGACCGCAAGGAGGTCGAAGGCATCATCCGCGACTATCTGTTGAAAAACCCCGAGGTCCTGCTCGAGGTTCAGGACGCGCTCGAGGCCAAGCAGAAGGAAGAGCAGCGGCTCGCCGCACTCGGCGTCATCAAGGATGCGAAGGACGAGATCTTCAACTCCACCTTCGACGGCGTGGTCGGCAACCCGAAGGGCAAAGTCACCATCGTCGAGTTCTACGACTACAATTGCGGCTTCTGCAAACGCGCCATTGAGGACATGAAGGCGCTGACCAAAGCCGATCCGGACCTGCGCTTCGTGCTCAAGGAGTTTCCAATCCTCAGCCCGGATTCGCAAAAGGCCAGCGTGGTCTCGATGGCCTTCCATCTGATGATGCCGGAGAAGTACAGCGAGTTCCACACTGCGCTGCTCGGCAGCCAGGGCCGTGCCACCGAATCCACCGCCATGAAGGTCGCTGTTTCGCTCGGTGCCGACGAGGCGAAGCTGCGCGAGAAGATGAAGGATCCGAGCATCAACGAAGCGCTCTCGCGCACCTACGATCTCGCCACCAAGCTGTCGATCACCGGCACGCCGTCCTATGTGGTCGGCAATGAGGTGGTGTTCGGCGCGCTCGGACAGCAGGTTCTGGCGGAGAAGATCGAGCAGGCCAAGAGCGCGCTCTAGGTTTGGGCATGGTCTTTTCCGAAAACCGCTGCACAGTTTTCGGGATCATGCTCTAAGCGATTGCGAGTCGCGATAACAGGCGGTTTTCCGCCTGTTGTGGACAGCGAAAGAACGTACTTGCGCTCTTTTCGCGGGCGGATATGCCCATTATAGAGGTCCGGCGCGCCGGCTTGAGGCCGGCGCCGAAGAGGTCGGCATATTTGAAAACGATTTTCGTCCTGAACGGTCCCAATCTCAATGCACTCGGCAAGCGCGAGCCGGGGATCTATGGCGGCAAGACGCTTGCCGCCATCGCCGAGGATTGCAAGGCCGCCGGCACGGCGCTCGGGCTCGAGATCGATTTTCGTCAGTCCAATCACGAAGGTGATCTCGTCGACTGGATCCAGGAAGCCGGTGAAAAGGCCGCAGGCATCGTCATCAATCCCGGGGCCTACAGCCATACCTCGATTGCCATTCACGACGCCATCCGCGCCATCGCGCCGCTGCCCGTCGCTGAAGTCCATCTTTCCAATATCCACGCGCGGGAGCCTTTCCGCCACGTCTCCATGGTCGCGCCGGTCGCTGTCGGCATGATCTGCGGGTTCGGGCCACTCGGCTATACGCTTGCGCTGCAGGCACTGGCGGTGCGCCTGTGACCGGCTCCCAAACAGAAGGCTCGAAAATGTCGATAAAGAAGAACGGTGTTGACCAGCAGCTGATCCGCGACTTGGCGGGCATACTGAACGACACCAACCTGAACGAGATCGAGGTCGAGCTCGGCGATCTGAAAGTGCGCGTGTCGCGTCAGTCTCAGGCCGTCCACGCGGTCGCTGCTCCGCTTCCTATGCCGTCCGCGGCGGTTGCCGGGCCGGCTCAGGCGGTAGCGCCCGCGCCCGCAACGGCAGCCGATCCTTCCAAGAACGCCGTGCCCTCGCCGATGGTCGGCACCGCCTATCTCGCGCCCTCGCCCGACGCCAAGGCGTTCATCGAGATCGGCCAGAAGGTGAAGGAAGGCCAGACGCTGCTCATCATCGAAGCGATGAAGACGATGAACCAGATTCCCTCGCCGCGCGCCGGCACGGTGACGGCGATCCTGATCGAGGACGCCCAGCCGGTCGAATACGGCATGCCGCTCGTGGTCATCGAGTAGAGCCGGGAACAGCGGGCAGATGTTCCAAAAAATCCTCATCGCCAATCGCGGCGAAATCGCGCTTCGGGTGCTGCGCGCCTGCAAGGAGCTCGGCATCCAGACGGTGGTGGTCCATTCGACGGCCGATTCCGACGCCATGCATGTGCGGCTTGCCGACGAAAGCGTCTGCATCGGCCCGCCGCCGTCACGCGAAAGCTATCTCAACATTCACCAGATCGTCGCCGCTTGCGAGATCACCGGCGCCGATGCCGTGCACCCGGGCTACGGCTTCCTGTCAGAAAACGCCAAGTTCGCCGATATCCTCGCCGCCCATAACATCACCTTCATCGGCCCTTCGGGCGACCATATCCGCATCATGGGCGACAAGATCGAAGCCAAGCGCACGGCAAAGCGCCTCGGCATCCCGGTGGTGCCTGGTTCGGACGGCGCGATCAGCGACGAGAAGGAAGCAAAGCGCATTGCCGCCGCGATCGGCTATCCGGTGATCATCAAGGCTTCGGCCGGCGGCGGCGGCCGCGGCATGAAGGTCGCCCGCACCGAAGCCGACCTCGAAGTGGCGCTGCAGACCGCCAGATCCGAAGCCGGCGCTGCCTTCGGCGACGACGCCGTTTACATCGAGAAATATCTGGAAAAGCCGCGCCATATCGAATTGCAGGTGTTCGGCGACGGCGCCGGACGCGGCGTGCATTTCGGCGAGCGCGACTGCTCGCTGCAACGCCGCCACCAGAAGGTGTGGGAGGAAGCGAACTCACCGGCCCTTAACGCCGAGGAACGTGCGCGCATCGGCGGCATCTGCGCCAAGGCGATCGCCGATCTTGGCTATTCCGGCGCCGGCACGATCGAATTCCTCTACGAGAACGGTGAATTCTATTTCATCGAGATGAACACACGCCTGCAGGTCGAGCATCCGGTGACCGAAGCGATCACCGGCATCGACCTCGTGCATGAACAGATCCGTGTCGCCTCCGGCGGCGGACTGTCGGTCAAGCAGGAAGACATCAAGTTCAACGGCCACGCCATCGAGTGCCGCATCAACGCCGAGGATCCGCGCACGTTCACGCCGTCGCCCGGTACGATCACGCATTTCCACACGCCGGGCGGCCTCGGCATCCGCGTCGATTCCGGCGTCTATTCCGGCTACCGGATCCCGCCCTATTACGACAGCCTGATCGGCAAACTGATCGTGCATGGCCGCAACCGCGTCGAATGCATGATGCGGCTGCGCCGGGCGCTCGACGAATTCGTTGTCGACGGCATCAAGACGACGCTGCCGCTGTTCCGCGACCTCGTCGGAAATCCGGATATCGCCAACGGCGATTACGACATCCACTGGCTTGAGAAATATTTGGCCAAGGAGGAATAGGATCTTGCGGTTATAATGGCGCAATGACTCGTCCCTACGCGCCCGGCTACCGCATCCCGACCGACCTGCTGCTGAAAGCCTATGCCTCGGGCGTGTTCCCGATGGCAGAGAGCGCCACCGACCCGGAAGTGTTCTGGGTGCGGCCGGAGACGCGCGGCATCATCCCGCTCGACGGATTCCACACGCCGCGCAGTCTGAAGAAGACGATCCGCAGGCACCCTTTCGACATCCGCTACGATTTCGACTTCGAGGCGACGATCGACGGCTGCGCGGAAAGGCGCGACGAGCGCCGCTCGACCTGGATCAACGCGCCGATCCGCGAAGCCTATGTCGAGCTCTATCGGCTGGGCCACTGCCATTCCGTCGAGGCGTGGCGCGAGGGCCGGCTGGCCGGCGGTCTCTATGGGGTGTCACTCGGGCGCGTCTTCTTCGGCGAAAGCATGTTCGCCCGGGAAACCGACGCCTCGAAGACCTGCCTCTATTATCTCGTCGAGCGGCTGAACGAACGCCGCTTCGCGCTCCTCGACACGCAGTTCACCACCGAGCACCTGAAGCGCTTCGGCGCCATCGACGTGCCGCGCAGCCGCTACGAAAAAATGCTGGCCGAGGCCCTGAAGGGCGAAGCGGTCTTTTATCCCTGAGGTAAGCGGTCACCCGCTCGCAGTTTCAATTGGCGTCTGGGAATGAAACATCATCTTCCAGCCATCGGCGCGATGAACATAGCCGGTGCTGACGAGAGCGGCATACGGCTCGCCGTTTTCCCGCGTCGCGCGCGCCTCGTAGGTTAGCATGACGATATCGCTGCCGGGTTCGACCATGCCTTTCAGCCGAATGTCGAGATCGCGCCAGCGATTGGGCTCGGTGGCGGTCTTGGCCAGATCGGCATTCGTCATCGCCTGCGCCATCTCCGGAAAGGCGACGAGGCAATCCACATCGGCGTGGGCCGCGAAATATGCGGAATCGCCGGTCCAGAAGCCTTTCTCGATACCGAGAAGCTCTTTCTTGCTGGCAGTGATCGGCCTGATCGTTGCCATGGAAATCTCCCGTCGCCATCACCGTTTATCCAACGGATTGCGAAAAAGAGGGTTCCGAGAGTTCCGAGATCAGTTCGTGTCTGTGGTGTCGGCGCCATCCGGCGCGGGCGCCGCGTCCGACGGCTCAGGCGCTGCCTCGGCAGGCGGCTTCGGCTTGGCGGCATTCGTCTTCGGCTTGCCCGTATCGGCCTTGGCGGCGGTCGGCGGCGGCACGTCCGATTTTTGCTTGCAGCCCTTCAGCCAGACGTCATAGACGGCGTGCTCGACCGCGTTGAGACCGGGGCTTTCGGCGAACATCCAGCCGGTAAAGATACGGCGGATCTTGCGATCGAGCGTGATCTCGTCGACCTCGACGAAGGAATCGGTCTTCGGCTGTTCGGTCTCAGGCCGAGAGTAGCAGACGCGCGGCGTCACCTGCAGGGCGCCGAACTGCACCGTCTCGTCGATATAGACGTCGAAGGTGATGATGCGGCCGGTGATCTTGTCGATGCCGGCGAATTCGGCGACCGGATTGGTGATGCGGTCGGAAACCGCCGGCGCCGCCGGTGTCTGCGCGGCGGCGAACCCTGCCGTCGAGGCAGCCAGAACGGACGCTGCCGCGAACAGTCCCGTCGAGAGTCGGCCGAAAGAGTTCATGCAGGGATACCGGTGGTTGCGCCCGGGTGATTCTCTAATCGCCCAAGGCTAGTCAGGGCTGCGCTATCAGCAAGCAGCTAAACGCCAATTGTGGCGACAAAAGACCGAAACGCGTTTACGAACCGGGCGTCCAAGCGTCGTAGTCGCCGGTGACTTGCGGGCGATGCTGGTTGGTCAGAATGGAACCTTGCGGGCGATAGGCGCCCGGCGTTCCTGTGAGGTTGGGACGGTGCGGCTTCTGCCAATCACGAGCCTTATAGCTTTCGCTCGACGGAGGCGTGTCGACGCGATGATGCATCCAGCCATGCCATCCCGGAGGGATCTTCGAGGCTTCGGAATAGTCACGATAGATGACCCAGCGGCGGGTGCGACCTTCCGAATCGATGCCGCCCTCGTAATAGACGTTGCCGACCTCGTCCTCGCCGACCTTGTTGCCGAAGCGCCAGGTGTGGAAGCGCGTGCCAAGCGTCTGGCTGTTCCACCAGGTGAAAAACTGCAGCAGGAAAGTCTTCATCCAGATCCTCGTTGCGGCAGCGGCCGCGCCGTTTCCTGCTTATGGCGTCAGGTCAACGCGAAGGCAAGGGTTTTGCCCAGCCTGCGATGTAAATGCTTCGTGCGCTAAATCGATACACGCGTGGAGATATCGCCACCTCGGCTTGCCAAGCGTTTGCGCAGTTTCTAAAGCTCGCACGCCCGGCAAAGCTGGCGGCCGGCCCGCGCCGGTTGAGGGAGGTGACGATTGGCCCCAGAACGGTCCACCGGCAATCGGATCGGCGCCGAAGACATTCGTCGCCGCAAGGGCGGCGTGCCGATCGTTTGTCTAACCGCCTATACCTATCCGATAGCCCGCATGCTCGATCCGCATGTCGACCTGCTTCTGGTCGGCGACAGCGTCGCCATGGTGCTGCATGGCCATGCCACGACGCTCGGCGCTTCGCTGGAGATGATGATCGCGCACGGACAAGCGGTGATGCGTGGCTCCGCAAAGGCCTGTGTGGTGGTCGACATGCCGGCAGGCAGCTACGAGGTATCGGTGGCGCAAGCTGTTGCCTCGGCAAGGCTCATCATCGGCGAGACGGGCTGCCAGGCGGTCAAACTCGAGGGCGGGGTCGACATGGCCGCCCAGATCGCGGCAATCGTCGCGGAAGGCATCCCGGTCATGGGCCATATCGGCTTGCAGCCGCAGTCGGTGGACAAGGACGGCGGCTACAAGATCAAGGGCCGGAGCAGGGAAAACATCGCCGCCCTTTTTCGCGACGCCGAAGCGGTTGAAAAGGCCGGCGCCTTCTCGGTCGTCATCGAGGGCACGG